>NZ_JBMGQR010000056.1:0-27571 GCF_049059935.1 Solicola agrisoli
CTACTCGGAGACCTCGTCGGAGAACGTCACCTACTTCGAGCTCACCTTCCGCGGGCACGGCCTGTCGCGCCGCGGACGGGAGGAAGACATCTTGTCCGAGCTCGCACGCAAGGTGCCGAACATCCTGGGCCAGCTGCAAGCCGCCGGCGGCGGCGCGGTCGACATGGTCACGCCGGCCGACCTGTCCAAGATCGTGCGGATGGGCTACGACCCGGCCGCACAGCGCTGGCTCGACGCCGCCGAATTCGCCGGCGACCCCGCCCACGTCGAGTGGGACCAGGCCGGCCCCGTGGCCGACCAGGCCGGCTGGGACCACTACCGACACGACTCGGGGATCTCTGTCACCTGGGAGATGACCACCCCACCCCGCTCGGCGATCAACGAGCTCGCCCTCACCGGCCTCCTGGCCCCCGACGCCGACTTCACCCGCAAGCGCGTCGCCCTGATCTACCGCCCGCACTCGCCCGAGGAGTCCGCGAAGGTTTCCGAGGACGACTCCCAGACCGCGAACTTCCTCGCCGGAAACACCAAGAAGCGCCCCACCGCGTCCGCGAAGGCGCAGATCCGGGCCACCGAGCAGGCCCGCGAGGAGGTCGCCTCCGGCGCCGCCCTCGTCCGGTTCTCGATCATGGTCACCGCCACGGTCACCGACCCCGAGGACGTCATCCAGGCCGTCTCGACCGTGGAGTCCCGCGCCGGCGCCGTCCCGCTGCGGCTGCGCCGCTGCTACGGCTCCCAGGCGGCCGCGTTCGCAGCCACGCTGCCGGTCGGATTCGTGCCGTGGGAGCACACCACCATCCCGACCACCATGCGGAGCTACCTGTGACCGCCCCTCCGCTGCGCGACCGGCTCACCCGCCGCAGCAAGATTGCTTTGCCGCCGATGCCGGCGCCGTCGACCGCCCCGGTCCCGAGGGCGGCCAGGCCGCGTGACCGGGCGGGGTGGGCGATGGGGCCGCGTGGGTGGCGCGGCCCTGGCGGCGGCGCGTGGAACCTGCTTCCGGTCCCGGCTTCGTACCGCGGGACGTCGGTGCAGGTGTGCGGGCTGTGGCCGTTTGCCGGCGGCTCCGGCCGCCCGCTGGTCGGTGTCCCGGTCGGCCACGACCTGACCACCGGCACCACCGTGTGCTGCGACCCGATCAACTTCTTCCGCCACGGCCTCATCTCCTCCCCCTCGATGCTCGTCCTCGGATTGCAGGGCCTGGGCAAGTCGTCGTGGACCGTGCGCCAGATCCTCGGCCTGGCCGACCAAGGCGTCGTCCCGCTCGTCCTGGGCGACATGAAGGCCGAGTACGTCGGCGTCATCCGCGCGATGGGCGGCCAGGTCATGCGTCTCGGTGAGGACCAGCGCCTCAACGTCCTCGACCCCGGCCAGATGGGCGCCGCCGCCGACCGCATCGGTGGCCAGGCCGGCGAGATCCTGCGCGAGCAGGCCCTGCAGCGCTCGGTCATGCTCGTCACCGCGCTGATTCAGATCGTCCGCCGATCGCCGCTGGCCGACTGGGAGAACACCCTGGTCTCGCGCGGCGTCCGACAGCTCGTCAACAAGCACCGCGACTCCAATTCCCCGCCGCCGACCCTGCCCGAGCTCGCCGCCCTGATGGTCGACCCCGACGACGCACTGATCCGCGCCGCGCTCGCGGGAAGCCGCGAGGAGTTCCTGTCCGCGACCAAGCCGCTCGCACGGTCCTTGGAGGCGCTCCTCGACGGTGCGATCGGGCGCACGTTCTCCGGGCAGACCACGACCCGCATCGACCTGGACTCGGTCGGTGTGGTCGTCGACGTGTCCGCGATCCGCCAACACTCGGACGACGTGAAGGCCGCGATCATGCTCGCCACCTGGTCCGAGGGCTACGCCTCCGTGGAGGCCGCGAACGCGCTCGTCGAGGCCGGCAAAGCCCCGCAGAAGCACTACCTGATGGTGATGGACGAGATGTGGGAGATGCTGCGCATCGAGGGCGCCGGCCTGGTCGACAAGCTCGACGGCCTCACCCGACTGAACCGCAACGACGGCGTCGGCAACATCTTCATCACCCACTCCCTCAAGGACATGGAGTCGATGGCCTCCGCGGCTGACGCCCGCAAAGCTCGCGGTTTCGCCGAACGCTCCTCGATCGTCGTCACCGCCGGCCTGGCGATGGAGGACCTGCGAGCCCTGTCGGAGGTCAAGCGGATGTCCGAGGTGGAGATGCGCGCCGTCGCCGCCTGGTCGACCACGACCGGGTGGAAGAAGCAGATGATCCGCGACCCGCACACCGGCGCCGAGCGTCCCGCTCCCCCACCGGGCGCCGGGAAGGTCCTGATCAAGGTCGGTGAAAGGGCCGGCATTCAGACCCAGGTCAAGCTCACCTCCGCCGAGCTGGCCCTGCACGACACCAACGCCCGCTGGGTCCGCCCCGCCACGTTGTCGTCACCTGCACCAGAAACACTCGGTCCATGACGACCAACCAGCACGTCACCTTCCTCGAAGCCGAAGCGACCTCCCTGCTGCGGCTGCTGGAGAAGGCCGCCAAGGCCTCACCGGACCACACCACCAAGGCCGACCGCCGGCGCTTGGTCAGCGGCTGGATCCTCAACACTGACCGCTTCACTCCCGCCGCACTCCTCGACGCCGATGGCGCTGGCAGCTCCGCGGCTCACCTGACCGCACTGTGCACCAACGGCGACTACTCCCCCGCCCGCTGGCGCATCGCCCGTAAGCAGTTCACCGGCCGCCCCCGCACCACCTGACCCCACCCAGGAGCACTAATGGTCCGATCGAACGCCAAGAACCCGGCCAACAACAACGACGATGCCTGGCTGATCTTCGGCGCGATCGGCGCCGGCCTCGGCGCCTGGGGACTGACCTACGGCGCACTCACCGTCGCCGGACAGGACCCGCCGGCGAACCCGGTGGATATCGTCCTCGGGCTGGCCACCGGTGACCTGGCGTGGAGCACCGCGGCGACCGTGACCGCGGTGACCATCGTGGTCGCCGGGTTGCTGCTCATCGCTCTTGGTGCCCTCGCGGTGGTGGCCGTGCGCGGCCGCCCGCTCGACGTCGACCGCGCGGCGCGGCACATGGCCAACCGCCGCGACATCGACGCCTACACCTACAAGCAGGTCGCCAAGAAGGCCCGCCGGCTGACCGCCGCCGGCCCATCCGGGGGCATCGGTCTGCCGCTGGGCTTTCACCTGCCGTCGAAGGCGAAGTTCTGGTCGAGCTGGCAGGACATGCTCGTGCTGGTGGCCGGTCCCCGGACGATGAAGTCGTCGTCGTACACGATCCCGCTCGCGCTGGCCGCTCCCGGCGCCTGCTTCATCACCGAAAACAAGCGCGGCGTCCTGGACCACACCCGCGCCGCCCGTGCCGAGGTCGGCGAGGTGTGGGTATTCGACCCGCAGGGGGTGGCCGGTGAGCCGGTCAGCTGGTGGTGGAACCCGCTGACGTACGTCACCGATGAGTCCAAGGCCGAGAAGATGGCCGCCCAGATCGCCGAGTCCTCCCGCACCCCCGGCGGCAAGGGGGACCCGTACTTCGACGGCGAGGGCGTCAACCTGCTTCACCTGATGCTCCTGGCGGCCGCCACTGACCACCAACCCATCACCCAGATCTACACCTGGCTGTCACGCCCCGATGAGGACCGGCCCGCCGAGGTTCTGGCCGGCGCCGGGTACGACCTGCAGGCCGAATCGCTGCGCAGCCTGATTGCCACCACCTCCAAGCAGCGTGACGGCATCTATGGCACCGCACGTGCCCTAGTCGGGTTCTTGCGCAACCGTCAGATGATGGCCTGGGTGACCCCGCCGACCAGCGGCGGCGTCCGCGAGTTCGACCCGCACGCCTACGTCCGCTCCACCGACACCCTCTACGCGCTGTCCAACGACGGCCGCACCTCGGCCGGGCCGCTCGTCGGCGCACTCACACTCGCGGTGTTCGAGGCCGCCGAGACCTACGCCGCCACCTGTCCCGGTGACCGGCTCCCTACTCCCCTGGTCGGGCTGCTCGACGAGGCCGCCAACGTGTGCCGGTTCAAAGACCTGGACTCCAAGTACTCCTACTACGGCTCGCGCGGGATCGTGCTGATGACCGTCCTGCAGTCACCGGACCAGGCCGAGGAGATCTGGGGCAAGCACGGCTGGAACAAGCTCTGGTCAGCTGCCAACGTCAAGATCTACGGCGGCGGCGTCTCCAACACTGACTTCCTACGCCAGGTCTCAGACCTGATCGGCACCTACGACCACCACACCGGCTCCACCTCCACCGGCCGCGGCGGCAGATCGCGCTCACGCTCGGTCACCGAGCGACCCATCCTCAGCGTCTCCGAGCTGGGCGCCATGCCCACCGGCCGCGCCGTCATCCTGGCCAACGGCACCCGACCCGCGCTGGTCAAGGTGGTGCCCTGGTTCGCCCAAGACAAGAAGACCCAGGCCACCATCAACGCCTCCCTGGCCGAACACGACCGCCACACCGAGCCCGCACCCGCCGTCGCTTCCACCACTGTTGGTGGGTCCCCGTGGAACGTGGGACCGATCGAACGATGACCGCCTTCAGCATCGACAGCGACGACGACCTGCTCGGCGACAACCCAACGGACGTCACCACCCCCCAGGCCCGGCCCCAGGCCCCGACGCAAAACCACTTTCCCGACGTGACCGCGTTCGTCGAGGTGTACCTCTCGCAGGTGTACGCCCGACACCACCACGCCACCACACCATTCAAGTGGTGCCCCTGGTGGCACCGCCACCCCGAGGCCTACTCCCGACTTACCGCGCTATGGCAGGCGTTCGAAGCCCTGCGCCTGGACCCCGGCGTCGGCGGTGCCACCTGGTGGACCACCTACGCCGACCCGATCATGACCGAGCTCACCAGCCCCACCGGCCCGTTTCACGCCTGCTCGACCGAGAAGCACACCGCCAGCAAGGCACTGCCGACAGTCGCCGCGAACACGAAGACACCTGCAGGTCGCTAAGCACGACGCTGGGCCGACCGCAGCGAGATCCGCGCCTGCGGCTGACAGTCAAGTGGTGCCGGTCGGCCTTTTCTGGTTGCGAATCTCGGGCTTGAGCCACTCGCCCATGTGCGCGACGAACTGGTCAACGGCAGTTCCCGTCGCCAGCGACACGCGGAGATCGCCCACGCCGTGATGACCCCTGCCGCGCAAATCCGCAGCGTTCGGCAAATTGGTGAAGTCGTCGGGGTCGACCGGCAAGAACACCTCAAGTCGAGACTTGTTGCGAACGACACTCAGGAATATCTGCGAGCGCTCCCCAGCGGTCGTCAACGACGATCCCTCACGGCGATAACCGACGAATTTACTTCGTGAGACATAGTGAAGCCCGGGGTTGCGCAGCCGGACTGCGTGGTCGAGCCGCAGCGTCAGTTTCGCGGTCTCCGCATCCATATCTTTGGTGAGGTTGAGGATCGCTCCGTCCTCCACATGTAGGACCTGCGAGAGCAGCACATCAACAGTCACGTGCGCGAGCGTGGCTGCCTCCTCGAGGAACTCTTGTAGGTCTGCCATGTCACCGCGGCGGCTTGAACGCCGCGATGATCGAGCGGGAACGAGCACTGTCGAGCAGCATCTCGTTCGAGGCCGTGAGGTTGGCCTCCACGCGGAGTTGGCGCATGTCTTCTTCGGCCTGATTGGCGCGCTTGACTGCGTCGTCGATCCGGTCGCGTACCGCCTCGTCGGGAACAGGGAGCCGCAACTTCTTGAGCTCGGCCCACCGCACACGTGTGCGTCCGATGCCGGTAGCGAGCAGAAGCATCTCCGCGCGTGCCTCATTGGAACGGACGAGGGCCCAGAGGACGTTGGCGCTTACGTCGCCGCGAGGACGACAGACGGTGTACTCACTTGTAACCACCAAACCGTCGAGTTCCTCCGGGATTACTGCGACGGCGCCGTGGATGGCGTTGATGTGGCTGAACACGAAGTCGCCCGTGCGCACGCGCGTGAGGGTCTGCTTCGCAATGTCCGACGTAGACACTTCCTCACCTGCCTCGCAGGAACCGTCATAGCGGACCCGCAGGTAGGTGACTAGCTCGTCGGTCTCTGACGTGTCGACCTCACGCTCGGCCCGGTCGTCGTCGCTCGTCGCTAGTTGCAACAGCTCGCCGAGGGGCTGGATAGCAAAACTGGCAGCCTGCCAGTCCGTGACGCGCGCCTCGGCCTCGGGGAGGCACGCCTTGACGTCGAGACGGTCAGTAATCGTCGAAGCGCTCACCGTCCAAACCGCAGCCTCCGGACGGCCCACCTGGAAGCTCCGGTAAAGCGCCGTGACGGTCTCAATCTCAACTCGCGCATGCTCGCGATTCTCGGCGTCGATCGGGAGGATGCGGGCACGAGACGGGTCGTCGATACCAACGAAGGAGCAGTAGTACATGAAGACGTCCGGCTGAACCTCATCCTCGTCCGACTTCTTCTCGAGCACGATGAGTGAAGTTTTGACACGCGCCTGCGAACGCTGGAACGCGTCACCCGGCAGTGAAACGACCGCCCGGACAATGAAGTTCTTCCGGATCCAGTCGCGGACCTTTTTGTGGCGCGGCGCACCAAGGATGCTGTCGTCGACGACGGTGACCAAACGACCACGAGGACTCAGCAGGTCGTGGTATCGCTCGAAGAACATCACCATCGAGTTCATCGACTTGAGGGGCCGATGAGCGCCGCCGCTGCTGTCATACGACAGAACGTACTTCTCGAGGAGCTCAGCGTCTCTCTCCTCCTCCCTCGTGTACTCCTTTGCAAATGGCGGATTGGTCAGCGCCACGTCAGCGATGCCCAGGGCCGAAGCGCCGCCGGCGGCCTTGCGTGAGTCCGCGACTCTGTCGCGAAACTCGGCTTTCTCCTTGGCGACCTCGGGTTCGTCAGTCGGGCTGACTACGACGTCCTTATCGAGCGAGTCGAGCTGATAAACGCTCGTTCCGCCGTCGCCGTGGAGGTACATGTTGATCCGCGCGATGCGGGCTAGCGCGGGGTCACGAGCGACGTCTACGCCAATTAGAGACCTCTCAGCGACTTGCATCCGCAGCTGTTCGCGCCGCTTGTTCGAGAGCGAGGTGTTCGCGTCGAGCTTGGCCCACATGTCGGCCAGGGCCTCGATGAGGAAGCCACCAGTGCCGCAACAGGCGTCAATGACCCGGTCGACGTGCTGGTCGTCGGCGCGCAACTGGGCCAGCCCAGTCGCCAGCTTCACCACGCTCCGCGGGGTGAAGTACTGCCCTAGCGCCTTACCTCGCAGCGTTGAGTTAAGAAACGTTTCGAACATTCGGCCGTTCAGATCAGCATCGATGCTGATGAGGTCGACGTTTTCTAACCGCTCCACCAGCGCACGCAGCGTGTCGGGGGACAGCAGCAGGCGCTCGCCCTTGGGGAAGATGCGCTTCTTGCGGCCGTGAGTGATCGCAACCTCGAACTCGCTCAGCAATTTCTGGAAAAGGATCGAGTCGAGCGGACTGGACGTGTCAGCTTCGCGTGATTTGATCCACGCGCTGGAGAACTTGACGGCCTCAGCCGAAACCACGGTTGAGTGATCGTCTAGGACGCGTGCGGTTGGGTCGGCGTGCGCCTCACGGTCGGAGTGCAACTTCAAAAAGATGACCTTCACGAACTCCATGAAGGCTGCGTTGTAGCTCAGATTGTCGCGTCTGTAGATGAGACGGTGGGCCCATGCGAAGTCGGAGTTGAGATCCGAGACCGAGCGGCGTCGAAGCACGTGCTCCCCTTTGGCGGCGGGGGTAGTCGCTCGGACCGGCTTGAACGCTTGCGGCGAGAGAAGCAACCGGATGGTGGCGTAGTTCTGGTTGCCGTCCACGAAGTCACCGAACGACGCCTCAACGATGGGGGTCGAGTCGTCCCAGCGGTACACACGAGTGGTGACGCCGTTGGTGAGCATGAAGAATTGGACGGGGTTGTCGGGCTGCGCGCTGTTCAGCGCCAAGCAGTAGCTCTGCGACTGGCCCACCCAGTCGTCAAGGTCTTCCTCTACCCCCTTGGCCTCGCAGATCCACCGGACTTTCGCGCCCACGGTGACTGCGTAGTCAGGGCGCCACAGCTCATGCTTGCGGCCCTTGTTGACCTTCAGCTCGGCAATGGTTGCTTTTGGTCGGATCTGCGAATCTTTGTATCCCAGATCCTTCAACACACGCGCCACGAAGAACTGCTCAACGGTGGCTTCGTTGCCAAGGTCTGCCAAGGCCCCGAACTTGCTGTCCGTCATAGGATCGTCACCGGCGTGACGGTAGCATCAAAACCAGGTCCCTGGTGAAGCGTCGGTGCGGTCTCTGTCTGATCCCCGCAGGAACGGCTCGAAGGTCCGGTAGAAGAGTTCGGCGTTGCACTCGACAAGAGCTCTCTATCGACCGAGATCCGACGCCTTGATCCTTGCCCCGGCCCTCGGCGCCGGCTTGGTCTTTCCTTCTCTAACGTGCGTGCCGGCCGCTAGTGCCGGATTGGTGCCGTTGAGGTGGTCTGCGACTTTCATGGCGTTCCGGGTTTCGGCCGGGAGATCGGATCGGTCGAGCTGCTCCTCGCGTGCGCGGCGGGCGGCGTCGGTGTCGTACTCCATGCCGTCGGCGACGCCGGGCACGGCCTGGGCGTTGGCGTCGTCATCACGGTCAAGGTCCTCGTCGACGCCGCGGGTGCGCTGCACGCGCATCTCACCGAGCTCGGCTGCCAGGTCCCGGTCACCCAGACGGGCTGCGACGTCATCGAGATCGATGCCGTACTCGGTCCACACGTTCTGGGTGATCTGGTCGGCGTGGGGTCCGAACCGCTGGGGCTCGAGGTCTTTCCATTCCTGGGCCCCGCGCCATGCGTTGACGACGACGTCTTGGGTTTGGAGTCGCACAAACTCCGGGTCGGCGGCCTGGCGGTAGAACTCTTCGGCCACCGAGGCTTGCGCGTCGTATCGTCGGCACGCTTCATCGCTGGCCTGGCGGTCCTGGTGGGCTTGTCGGACGGCTCGGTCTTGCGACGAGCGCAGCAGCACCTCCGCAGCTCGGGCGGCGCTGGTCAGCGTCATCACCGTGGCGCCCTGGACCTCGTCCACTACGTCCTCAGCCATCAGATGTTCCCCTCATCGCCCGTGGTCTCGGTCAGTGCTCTTGCGTCGTTCGGGTAGCGGCCGTGGCAGCGGGCTCACCTGGTTCGGTGTCACCGACCGCGTCCGACTGGTATTGCTGTTCAAGGCGGCCGCGACGTCGGCGGCGTGCTGGGTCTCGGCCGACATCTGCGGCACCGTGACGGACCCGCTCGTAGTGGCGCTGGCGTACCCGGTGAGCGGTACCCGGGACAGGCGTTCGAGCACGTCGATGTGCGTGCGGCGGGCCTCGACGGCCTGCCCCACCGCCGCCTGCCGGTCACGGATCGCGGTGGCCATCTTGAACACCTGTTGGGCCAGCAGCACCCCCGCGACCGATCCCTTCCCGTCGGTGCGTGACTGCAGCAGCACGACCGCGGCGCCCATCGTCGAGGCGCTACCGCGCCGGTGCGGCTCTCCGCGCCTGCGCACCTGCGCCGAGCGCGCCAGCTGCGCGGCCGCCGCGTTCAACTCCCGGGCGTTCGCGGTGTCGAACCGCGCCCACGCCGACAACACACCGGAGGCATCACGCGCGACGTCGGCCCACGCGGCCGCGTCCGTGACCGGCACACTCGCCAGTCGCGCATTCACCTCACCGAGCGTCCGCGCCACACTTTCCGAGGCGCCCTCACGAACGGGCTTGGCCTCACGTCCGGCACCGGCCGGCGCCTGGCCCTTGGCTGCCGCCGCCCACTCGGCGGACGCGGCGTCGGCCTGCTCGAGCGTGGGTGTCTGGAACCCTTCACGGATGCGTGGCAGGGACAGGTCCTTACCCAGGCGGCCGCCGCCGTAGAACACGAGCTTGTCGTTGTACTCCGCCGGCTTCAGTGCGGCCTTGTAGCCGGTGACGACGTCGGTGGTGCCCTTGGCGTAGTACGGCTTCACCACCACACCCGAGGCACGCACCCGGCGGACCCACTCGGCCTCGCTCGTCGACGCCACGGCCGCGGCACGGACCCGGTGCGCGAGCTCGACCGGTGCGGTGTTTGGCATCCCGGCCCGCTCGGCCGCGGCCCGCTCGGCGGCCTTCTCGCCACGCACCGACAAACCAGCTTCGCGGCCGGCGACGGTGCGCAGCCCGTGGGCCTTCTCGATCTCCCGGCACGCGTCCTGGGCGCGCTTGTAGTCCAGGTACTCCCCACCCCACCGGGTGCCGTCCTCACGCACCGCCGACGCCGCGATGTGGATGTGGTCGTTGCCGTTCGCAGACGCGCCGTGGTGGATCGCCACCCACCTAGCCGGCGCCTTGCCCGACCCCTCCTCGGTGAACCCCATCCGGTCCATGAAGTCCCGCGCGACGGCGTCCCACTTCTCCTCCGACAACGCGCCCTCGTCGGCCGCCAGCGACAGCGAGCAGTGCCACACGTGCTGGTTCCTGTAGCCCATCACGGTCTTGCGCTCGGTCACCGGATCGAGCGCCGTCACTTGCGCCCGGACCTCGGTCCCCCACCGCTTCCGCGGCTCGTCGAGGTAGTCCGCGATCTCGTTCGCACCGGCGCGGTCCAGCTGCTCGGCGCCGTGCCAGGCGACCAGATGGGCGTCTCCAGAAACGACGTGTGGGTTGTCGTGCTCGTTGGCCTTGCCAGGCCCGGCGAGGTACTGCACTAGGCCGCGCATGTCGCCGCCCTTGACGACGTTCGGCATCACGGCCGGCCACCACCAGGCGCGCGGTTCGGATCACCGGGGAACCCCGAGTAGATGTCACCCACAGGCCGGTCCATGTCGTCCAGCAGCTGCGTCAATCGGTCGCACACTCCCCCGAGCGCCACGATCGCCGGG
This sequence comes from Solicola agrisoli, assembly GCF_049059935.1. Classification (NCBI taxonomy): domain Bacteria; kingdom Bacillati; phylum Actinomycetota; class Actinomycetes; order Propionibacteriales; family Nocardioidaceae; genus Solicola; species Solicola agrisoli. The sequence continues at coordinate 10,842 of NZ_JBMGQR010000056.1, forward strand.
CCCGTGTCGGGCTGCTTCTCAAGCGTCGCGTTCGTGGCCCGCGCGATCTGGTTGATGTTCACCGACACCTTGCCCAGAAGCCGCGTCATTCGAAACAGCTCGCCGATCAACTCGGCACGCGTCTTGGCAGCCTCAGAACCACCCGCGAGCGCCGACTCGACCAGCAACCGCGACACCGTGATGTCCCGCTCCGCGGCCTTCACGACCAGCCGGTACTCCTGGTCCTCGGTCACCTTCACCTTGTGCACGATCGTGCGCGGCGACCCCGGCTTGCGCACCTGCGGGACACCCAACCGCCGACGGCCAGACGGCGCACCCGTGACGCTCTCAGCGCCCGTCTGCGGCTCGTCGGTCATCGGATTGGCCCCTCGTCACTCGTCCTGTCCTCAGCCCAGCGCAGCGAGCCCGCCAGGGCAGTTCCACACCCCAGTGTGGCAGCCCGGGACCGCGAGGTCCAGAGATGACGGCTACGAGGGCACCTCGTGCTTTAGCTTGCTCCGCCGTCACCAAGCGCTAGCAGTCCGGCGGCGGCGCGCCGCCTCACGAGGACCAGTGCCCTCCGGGCACGCACCTGTTGGTAAATCTCCTGCTCCCGAGCCGCCCATCTTGACGCCGATCCCCAGGAGCGCAAGGGCGCTTCGCGTCGCTGCGCGATGACCCTGCGGGCCACCCCTGCGCACCTGGTGATCGGCATGGGCGGACTTCATCGGGAGCCGGAGGAAAAACGGTCACGGCGCCGCAGGCGCCCTCAGGCAGCGCATCTGTGCTGCCGGCCGTCCGGAGGCCGACGACGAGACCCCAAACGGGAATAACCACCCCACCAGGGCACCACCCACACCAGGAGCACACGAGGACCCTGAACACCGCTGCTGCGATCGCGGCGGGACCGATCCCAGCCGTCCACGACGGCGTCGCTAAGTGCACGCGAGCGCGGCAAGCGCCGCGCGGCAAGGCCGATTGTCCCGTCGTCGAAAGGGCACGATTCCCAGCGCCACCCGCTCTGGTGTTTGTCAGCCCTAAAGGCCCTCGTCGCAGCCGCGACCATTCCTCGGGTACCGAAGGCTGACCGATCCACGCGGGACGAAGGTGACGCCGTCGACACCGCCGAGCAGTAGGGCGTAGCTACTGGCCGTCTCACCGACGAACGTTGCCTCGACCAGATCCCCGCCGTCGCCGTCGCCGGCACCGGCGCCTTCCAGACAAACTCGTTGGACCAAGCCGGGCGCCGACGGCGCGAAGGTCGCACCGGCAAGAACCGCTCGGGCATCGTCATAGGGCCTGACGACCCAGGGGCCCGCCACGGTGAAAACGGCCAATGCCGCAGCCGCCGCAACCATTGAGCGTGACTCAGGTGCCAACCACACCACCACCCGGGTGAGGACGACCGTCACGAGCAGGACGAGCACCAGTTCACCCAGTCCGTCGCGCAGGCCGATCAAGAAAGGTTTCACAACCGGCGGCAGGGTCCCATTCCCGATGCCCAGCCCCTCGGCCCACACCGTCGCCCTGATGTGGACTACAGCGACGACGATGGCAGTAGGGGCGACCAGGAATCGTGCCAAGGCCTGAACGGCCCTGGGTCCGCGCGAACGCAGCGCGTGGTCCGCCAACCACACCACGCCCAGTGCACCGGTCACCCCGAGCAGAATTGTCGCGGTCTCGATCGAGGACAACGCACCATAGACGTAGACGAACCCGACCAAGAGGCCACCGACGAGCCAGGACCGCAAGGTGCCGATGAGGCCCATGTGTCGACCGCCCCCGTCCGCACTTGGGCGCCACCGCCGCCGCAGTACGAGGTTCAGTGCGGCACCGACCAGGACGCTCACCACCGCGAAGATCGCCATCGGCCAGACCCATCCCCACAACGACGCGGGCCGCTCAGTCTGCCCGGGAACCCACCCGGCGGTGATCGCGAACGCGGTGAGGATCGCACCCACAACGGTGACGACGCCAACGACCGGAAGGCTGCTCAGCAAGGCGGCCGTGTCATCGTCGTGACTCACCCGTCTGCCGGCCACGACGAACGCGAGATCGGTGTCATTGGCCCAGACGTCGCGCTTATGTGGGGTGCTGAAGCGGCGCAGCCGTCGCACCGGGCGGCGCCGCGGTGGGGTCTGCACGACGATGGCGGCGTCGAGACCGCGTAGTGCGTCATTTACAGACCTGGCGACGGCTGCTTGTTCGTCTCGGTCCAGGGCGCGTGCGGTGAGCGGAACCAGCACGGCGATGGTCGTGCGCACGCCGTCCTGAGTGCTGCCACAGACGGTAATGCCGGCACGATCGAGCAATGCCACGGCTGCTGGCCGATCGTCGACACCGGTGGTCAGCACCGCGTGGCGCCAACGTCGCCCACCGATCAGACGGCGCGCCCGGACCGCCGCATCGGACCACAATGCCGGCCGCAGGACGGCTGCGCGACCGGATCGGGCGCCCACGACTCCACCAGCGGACGTCGTGGGACCTGCCCCGTCGGAACTTGGCTCGGTGCCGCTCCCGTCGGCGTTCCCAAATTCGGTCGACCGTTGGTCGTGTTCCTCCGCACCGTGCGGGCCTGTCAACGCCGAAGGCGCCCGTCGAGCTCGACCACGGCCGGTATAAGCACGGCCACCATGTCGCCCAAGACCTCGACCTCGACTCGGCCGGTCCGCACTCCAAGGTAAGAGCCGGTGTAACCCGTCGCGTACTTGAGCGGCAGATCGTGTTGTCGGGCCTGGCTCATCTTGATGTCGGAAAGTTCTGACCCACCACGACCGGGCTCGGTCGAAATGGCGGCCGCCGTGCCCTTCAGGCGGCCCTCTAGGAAGGCTCCGATGGCGCGCGCGTAACCGATCCAGGTCGGCGCGTCGGTGATGTTCGAGGACGGAGCGGCGAAATCGGCTGCGGTCACACTGATGCCGACGTTGGCGACGTACTTCTTGCCGACGTCGGAGCGCGCGGCCTCGACCTGGACCGTCAGCTGTCGGCCGTCATCAAGAGGAGGACTGCTCAAGGTCAGGCTGGGGTAGCCGCCCAGACCCGCTTGGTCGTCCTTGGTCCACCCCGCCGGGGGCTGCCCCAGGTCCAGCACAGCCAGTGCGCGCCGGGCAATGCGCTTGGTGTCGTTCACCGCCTCGATGTCGGCGACCGAGATACGCGACTCGGGCAAACGGGACAGCAGGTCGTGCCAGGTGACCACGGTCGTGGTGACAGTGAGGGCCTCGGCGGGTACGTCGTCCTGGCTCTTGACCAGCACCAGCAAGTGATCGACCGTTCGAGCCTCGCGGGTCAGCTGCCCGACCGTGACCTCGTGTGCGATCTTTCCCTCGATGCCGACCGACACGTGCCCGAACTCGAGGACAACGTCCAGGTTCTCGCGCCTCGACATCTCGCACCCCACCGCGGTGAGCGCAGGCAGCACCAGCCCGGTCAGGTCCTGGAGCACTCGTCGCGTCCTCGCCGAGTCATGACGCAACTCGGCGGCCAGAGCCCTCATCGCCAGCGGCTCCGTCGTGAAAATCGAACCCGCCCCCACCGGTGCGTCGGTGTCGGTCTGCGTCATCAGATACCCCCGTGTTTGTGACACCGCAGCCTAGACGCGTCACCGATCGACGGACCCTGTGGGCCTTCGGTGCAGCCCCCGCCTGCGCACCGCAACGGGCTGCACCCGATCGCACACTGCTCACGAGCCGGTATACGCGACGGATCGTCCGCGCCTGGCTGAGTATCGGCACCACCACGACGCACAGCAGCGGGCTAGGGCCGCGGACGGCAGGCCAGACACCGCGAGATTGAGCTCCAGCAGGAGCGAGGCCGTCATCGCGACGACCTCAGGATGGCGCAAACGTCGGCGGATCACCGCAGTCCGGCATCATCCTCATCGAGACTCTGCGCCACCGACCTTGGACTTTCAGCCCATGTTGAGCAACCCCTAAGTCTGGGCGCCTTCTTAGTGCCGCGATCGGGCACTGGTGGGCGCAGGTTGATGCGGACTCCTCTCTATTGACCTGGAATGGCGTCTGGTCCTCAAGACCGGTCGACCCTGTCGAACATCCGACCGCCCTTGGCGCTCAACTTGATCGGCACCAGCACCGGCCGCAACTGCAGACCCGGGTGCGGCTCGCCTGGACGCCGTGTCAGCGTCGCGACCTTGGCTCTGGCGCGTCCCACCAGCAGAGGTCCGGTATCGCGGACGCCAATCGCAATCCAGAAAGGTGACACTGCGGCCGGATCGGTGATCCGGTGTGGCAGGCCCGGACACAGGCGCTGTGCGTCTCGTACCCATGGCGACGCCGGGTCGCCCCCCAGGTAGAACTCGACCGGTCCCGATGGACGTGTCCGCTTCACGCCCATCGCATGCGCGACATGGCCATTCAGCGATGCGTCAGGATGTGTGCCGGTGTCGCCCACCAATTCCCACCCTTCGCCCGGGCCGTCCCCGTCGACGCCGATCACTTGGGGCCTGGACAGTCCAGCATGGACCCACACACTGCTGAGCATTACATGATGATGGCCGCCATCGGCGCGTGTCAGCAACCCTGCGGAGTCGGGTTGCCAGTCCTCCGGCGTGGCGGTGGCGTCGGGCGGGCAGTGGGCCGATCGGTCGGCGATCGGCCCAAGTGGCGCCGCCGGTCGCTGCCCCGGGCACGGAGGCTCGATGTGTACGACCTGCATCCACCGGGAAGCTTGTCTCAACTGCAGTCAGGGCAGGGTGGCGCCACGGTCGCGCCGCCCCTATCTCGTGGGCGCGCCGAGGATGGTGTGAGTCTCCCGCGTCGGCTTAGTCGTGCCGGGACTTAGGACCACAACGTCCGGTCTGGCGACGGGAAAGGAGCACGCCACTGCGATGCAAAAATCGCAGCGGCGCAGGCGGTCCTCAAACGTAGGGGTCGGCTCGAGTTGGTCATCTGGCTTCGCAGATTGCCGCTCGAACTCGACGGAGACCTGAGTGGGTATCGGGGCCGGGCCGGCCCCACAGCTGAGGTGGCACCGCCCGGCCCGAGCGTGGCGCGCCACCCCGGTCTGTGCGCGCAGCACATAGATTCGAGAGATGGACCCGCTGGCGGAACTTGGACGCAACGACCGGTGCTGGTGTGGGTCGCACCTGAAGTACAAGCACTGCCACGGCGACAAGCGCCCCGCTTCGGTGGCAGGAGCTCCCTTGCCACCCGATTGGCCCGGTTGCCGCTACATCTCTCCATCGATGTCGGTGCGCACCGAGGCGCTGACCGAGTCGTTATCCCCTGGAACGCCCATCTATCTCCCCCCGACTGAACCGGCTCCAAGTGCCATCGCCTACACCAATTGGGAGCACGAGCTATCCAAGACCGCTCTCAAACCCGGTGAGCATCTGGACCCGGCCGTGTTGGGAAAGCTGCGCGTAGAGGTTCTGCGTCGTGTGTCGACATTGACCGGTGACGGGAGCCCAGAAGACAACGTCGTCGAAGCGCTCTACCGCCTGGCCGCGGAGACCCTTAGAACGGTCGACTCGCTGTCGCGACGGCGTCCCAAGCCCACGGTCTTGTGGAACGAGGAACTGGACGTCCCAACATTCTTGGGACGGACCCTCCTGCTGGCCGACCACGTATTGGTGCCTGACGATCTTTTTGCTGCCCTGACTCGCTCGGCCGACCTTGAGACCTTTCGACGCCTGGCCAAGGCACAGCTCGAGCTGTCTGACCTCATCTCCAACGGACTTGTTGTCTTTGTGCCCCGCGGGGTGGCCATGGCGCACAGGGGCCCGGCAGCACAGCAACTCACCGCGCGCGACCTCGCCGACGGTAGGCTCGTGGACTGGGTCCGCGACCAACTCATCGTCGAGGGACCGACAGCCAGAGAGACCTTGCTGGTCTCAGCGGGCGACGACTTGTCTACCGACCCGGTAAACTTCTGGATGTACGGGCGAGTCGAACCTGGTTCGTTTGATAACGAGGCTGGAACGTTCATGTGGGGCTCGCTCCAGCCCTACGATGCGGGTCACGACTATGCCCCGTGGATGAGGCAGGTCGTAAATTCGGCCACGTCGATGTTCATCCAGAGGACCAACGAGCGACTGGTCTCCGCCGACGTGTTCGCAGCCGAGTACGTGTCGGCGTCGATGTTCGAGGCGCGCCTGCTGCGCCGACAAGGAACAGGTACCGGCGGTGTCGCCCAATCCGCGATCTGGGCCGACGTTCCTGCGCTGCCAGACCTGAAGAGTCCTGACCTGGCCAGAGCGCTACTGAACGAGGCTGCTGTCGCCGACCTCAGAGATCAGGTCCGCGTGTCCGTCATGACCGCGCGAGCGCCCGGAGAGCAAGTGGATGCCCTGACCCACTTGGCACACGGGCTCGAGGCCGCGTCGCACAAGCTGGAGCGCAAAATGTCCTCAGACCGCTTCTGGCAGGCAATCAGCCCTGCGACGTTGGGTACGGCCGGCTTGTTCATCGGCGGAATCTTTGGGGGACTTCCCGGCCTGGTCGGTGGTGGGCTTGGCGCAGCCGCGGGTCTCACCCCTTACCTGGGAACCCGCCTCACTGATCGCAGAGACGCCGCCTATTTGTTCGTTGCAGGCAGGCGCGCAAGCGCTCGCTGAGCGCGGCCGCTCCCCCATGCAGTCGCTCGCACCGATTAACTCTCGCGAACCGAGCAAATCGTATGCGCATCGGCGTCTCCGGGCCATGGGGGTCAGGGAAGGCTGGGCCCGCGACGGTCGTTGCCCACGAAAGGTAACCAGACCTCGCGCGAAGCGCGACTACAGCCCGATCGCGGCTTCGCCACTGCAGCCGGCTCGTGCCGCAGCGGATTCCTCAGCGCGCGTCCCGCGAGCCCATTGGCGTCACTCGGCCCGTGTGTGAACGCGGTGCAGAAGTCTGGTCAGCCGGCCCACCTTGCGTTCGGCTTGCCGTCGAGCACGGTGGCAATGTACTGCCCGCGGGACCCAGCGGTGAACTCCTGCCACACCGATGGTGGGCAGGCGGAGTAGGCCCACTCCACGCCGTTGGTGAATCGGACCAGGATGGTCTCCGTCTCCGGCAGGTAGGCCTCGGCGATGATCCTGGTGGAGCCGTGGACGGGTTGCCAATCAATCATGGTTTCTCCTCAGAGTTGTAGACCCCGCGCCATGCCTTGAGCGCCGCACTGACGTCAGGGACGGTGCTCTGCTGTCTCCACGCGTCCAGTGATGGGTCGTGTGCGTTCGGGAAGGGTTCTGGGGGATCGATGAGGGTGCGGGCCGGCAGAGCGATTGCCTCGCCGGTGATGACCGCTTCGCCGGTGCGCAGCGAGGGGAGTACGGCGGCCAGCCCGGCGACGCTGTCGGGGAGGGCGGCGCGGATTTTGGCTTGGTCTGCTGCGTTGCTGAGCCGGAGCGCGACCAGGGTGCCGGACTGCGCCAGGGCAGTGTCGGGAAGTTCGGAGGGGCGTTGGGTGACCAGCATGAGGCCGACGCCGTACTTTCGTCCTTCGCGAGCAATGCGGTTGGCTGCGGTGCGTGCCATCGAGGCGGCGGCTTCGCCGAGGTAGCGGTGAGCCTCTTCCAGCACAATCAGCACCGGTCGTGGGCGGCCGACCCCCAGTCCGCCGGACGGGGTGCGGACGGCTGCTTCAAAGATCAGGCTCAGGATCACGCCGATCGCCACATCGCTGGCTTGTTGGGGGACACCACTGAAGTCCAGGATCGAGACGGGCCGGTCGCGGCCCAGCCAGTTGGCTAGCTCCTCGACGAGCGGATCGGACCCGTCCGGGTCGCCTTCGGGTTGCTGCAAGAACATCAGGCGGGGATCCAGTAGACCTAGTCGCAGCAACTCAGGCACGGTGGCGTGGGTGCCGTGGAAGGGCCCCTTGTGCGGCGCCGCGCCTCCTGGCCCGTAATGGCTGAATCGGGTAGGGGTAAGTGTGGCCGGGTCGCCCGGATCTTCGATCTCTGCGGTGGTTGGATCCTTGACGGTGGCCCGGGTTTCGTTGTTCTCGGCGTCGAGCTGGTGCCAGACCGACCTGAGGTCAAAGGGGATTGGGGTGTCCGCCGTAACCGCTGAGGGGTCGAGGCTAAGCCAACTTGCGGCAGCAGCGAAGGTCCGGCGTTGTTCGGTGACGAGCTCGGTGAACCGGTTCTGGGTTGTGGGTCCGCCTGCGGTCCCGGCAATGGCAGACAGGATGTCGGCGGCGGGGAGTGCCCAGAAAGGGACGCGGATGCCGTGCGCCCCGCTGCCGAGAACCGACCTGACCGAGGCATGGTCACCGAGCGCGGTGGGGTACTCCCCATGAGGGTCGATGACGACAATATTGGCGGCTTCCCATCCGCCGCGCGCGAATTTTTGAAGCATGGAGGCCACGCAGCTCGTCTTTCCAGATCCGGTGGATCCGACCACAACCGAATGTCGAGTGACGAAGGGACTGGCCGTCACACACACGGGTACTTCCTCCGAAGCGGCCAATTTTCCGACGTTAATCGATGCTTCGCCGGGGGGCGGGAAAACCGCTCGCAGGTCATCGGGGGTGGAGAAGTGAACGGGGTCGTCGAGCCCGGGGTAGGTCCCCACTCCGCGGTGAAAGCGTCTCGTGCCCCTGTCGATCTCACCGAGCAGTTCGACCTGCAGCCAACGCTCGCCCACCTGAACTGCTTCTACAGGCGTAGTCGTGCCGCTGAGCTCGGCGATTCCGAGCAGGCTGACCTGTCCGACCAGATCAACAAGGCCTTGGGGGATGCGGACGATCGAGCCGATCTGGCCTATCCGTTGTAATTGTCCGCGAAAAATGGGCGCTACGCCGGCGAGTTCAGTGTCAAGAGCGACGGTGACCTGTGCGCCGAGGACGTGCCGGACACGGCCGATGCACGTCGGTTCGCGTTCAGGCACCCGGCGTCACCGCCTTGGCCAGCAGTTCGGTGAGCCGGGCCTCGAGCTCGGCCTGGGGTGGTGAACTGCGCGCCAGAAACTGAGACAAATAGGCAAAGTCGCCGAGCAGGAACGCATCGGCGGCCCAGACGTCAGCGGGTGGATCATCCGGGGACTCCCAGTCGGCTCTGACTCCTCCCAGGATGGCTTCGGTCGGGCTCACGACCTGCAGGTTTGGGGCGGTGGTGGCCAGCACGGTCAGGTCGTCGGGCATGGTGGAATAGCAGAAGGCGATGAACTCTGAGCGTGGCCGGCGACGGACAGCCTCGAAGATCATCTCGTTAAGGTGCTGATCGCCGAAGGCGTACCCGGTGATTAGCGCTATGCTCTCGGGTTGCTCGAGTGCCCTGCGTAGGCGGTCCTGCAGCACCACGAACGGCACCCTGCGAGACTCGTCGTACTTCGCGTCCGAGGGATAGATCGCGGCCACCTGATCCTCGGGCACGGCGGCGCCCAGCCGGACTACCGATGGGTGGGGGTCGGTGTTCCAGGCCCAGTTCACCGAGCCGTGCAGTTTCCACACTCGTACCAGGAACGCTGGGAGCCAGTGACGGTCCTCCCCGGCCATTGCCTCGACCAGGTCGCTGCGGAACCGAGCCTGCATCGTGCCGGCGAAGCCGTCGAAGTAGGGGACTCCAAGTCCCTCCAAGCCGGTTTCGATCAGCAGGTCGTAGTTGACGGTGAACAGCTCTAGCGGATGGTGGTAGTCCGCTCGTGCGGCCCACGAGGCCAGCCGCAGCATCGGTTCCATCGCATTCGAGTCGATCGCGAGCTCGGTGACGATGTGCCGGCAGATCTCAAGATCGAGGTTCGCCGCCTGGTCGCTGGTGAGGCCATCTACCTGATCGGTCGTGCCCGCCAGCAGGGCCGCGATGCGGCGCAACCGGCTCAACACTTGCTCGAGGTTGCGCCCCGTCATCAGGTTCTCGAAGTTGGCCAACGAGTCGCCGGACAGGCTTGCCCGCAAGTGCTTCTCCAGGCCGGCGACGTCCGGAAGCCCGCACGCGCGCGATGCGCCGGCACCGACGAATAGGCAGACATGACGCGAGCGAGAGGCGAGCTTTTCGCTGAGCCCGTTGACGAAGCGCAGCACCCCATGTCCCGACACTCGTCGAGGTTACGACACCAACGCGTGCTTACGACCTCGATTCGTGAAAGCCCGAAGTGAAACGCCTGCTCATTGCGAGTCCGCGGCGCCATTGCAATTGTGGCTTCATCGAGTGCGAACTTGATGAGTCGCGGCGCCTCGCAACGTTGCCCAGTATTCGAGGGCTTGGAGCGTCGCGCCGCATCGGGTGAGGTGGCTGGCTGCTCAGCCAGGGCTGCATCACAGGTGGGCCGAGTTGGTGGGCGGGCCGCCCGGCCCACGCGTTGTTTAATTGTGACGATGGCTTTAACAACGCCTCGACGACCGGCCGGATTGTGCGGCGAGTCGACCGACACCCAATGATGGCGCGAATTGTTGCGGTTCTGTACTTCGCAAACTGCGCGGCGCTCGCGGTGTCCAACGTGCGCGAAGACACCTAGTCGGGGGCCGTCTGGGGTGCACTCGCCCTGGCGGTCGCGTGTTGCGTGTGCTGGTGCTGGGTGTGGGGCTTCCCCTGGCAGATCGCCGCACATAGGAGGCATCAGGCACGTGCCGACGGCACCGGTGGTGACGCGCGGCCGGCCGCCATCGCATAAATGGACAGCTGGTATGCCCTCCCCCGGCCCGAGGCAGGCAACGACTGAGCGCCGCGCAGCGGCCCCGCTAAAGCCACCGGGGCCGCCACCTCTCCCCCCGTCGGAGGTGGCGACCCCGCGACGGTGTCAGGCCCTCCAGAGGGCGTCGACGGCGTCCTGCAGGTCCGCCACAGCGACCGGCTCCCACGTGCGGGGGTCGATCTGGGCGGTGAGCGCCGTGTCGAGCAGGATCGTCATCGAATGCTTGGGGTCAATTGCCCCGGCGTTGGCTAGCGCGACGCGGGCGGCGTATCCGTTGCCGGTCTGCCAGGCGGCGCACCCGGCCAGGGCGAGCGCGTTGACGGCGCGCTCAGGCTCGGCGCTGCGGGCGACCCACGCCCACAGGGCCAGGGCGTCGGCGGCGTTCGCGCGGGTGATGTGCGCCCACATCAGGTCTCGAATCGGGATGACCGTGGAGGCGGCGACCAGGTGCGCGACGTCGGTGCGGGTCTGGGCGGGGATCTCGCGTGCGGCCATCTTGATCGCCCTGCCGATCCACTCGCGGGGGTCGGCGTTACCGGTGAAGTCGATCGAGTCCGAGACGGCCTGAGCGTCGACCAGCGGCCAGGTGGTGCCGGTGCCGGGTGTCAGGTCGGCGTTGATGCTGCTGACCGGTCGCACGGTGTGTCCGGCGGCGGCCGCTTCCGCGACGAACCGGTGCGAGCCGAGGTCGACCGTCCAGCGGGTGTCGGCGCAGCCTTCGGTGTCGCGAGCGCACCAGACCATGTGCCCGTCGGTCCCGGCGACCATCTGGACGGCGACCAAGTCGTGCAAGGCGGCCTCGAGCGCGAACACGCGTGCGGCGGTGGTGGTGTGGCCGATGGCCAGGGCGGCGCCGATCACGACGACCGACACCGCGACCTGCCCGTGACGGGCGGCCAGATCCTCAACGGTGGCCGGGACGTGCTCGATCGCGTCCAGGTCCATCCGGAACATCGGGGGCTTGTGAGTGGGGTCGTCGGCCCAGTCCAGGTGCACGATGACGGACTCGGTCGGGACGAACCCGAGCGCGGTGCACAGCGCGGCGACCAGGTCGGCGGGGTTCTTCACAGTGAGCAGCACGATGGTGCCTTCCTGCCACGGGAGCGGGCCGGTGGCCTGGGTTGCCAACCGTTGTTCGCCCCTCCCGGACAAGAGAAATGCAGAGCCGGCATGAGGCCCCGGAGGGCAACCCCGGCACCGGTGGCCAGGTCGGCGAGCTGGCGAGGAAGTCAGCGAGCCTGCGAGCGCCGAGGCCGCTCGGTGGTCTGGACGTCGGCGCGCAGCGCGGGGTTGCGTGCGGGGGCCGCCGACTCAAAATTGCTCGACCCGGGAGGAGAGAACTTCGATCCAGTCCAGTGCCGCGAAGCGGCTCCTGCTTCCCGGCAGGGCGCACTACGTTGGACCGGTTTTGTGCCGAGGAGTCAAAGTGAGCAATCTGAGGACCTGTCCAGGCCCGTACGGGACCACCTGAAGGGGTAGGCCCCAGCTCTTTGCCGGGTGTACCGTGGAGGTGTCGTGTCAGGATCAACGACGACGAGACTGGCCCGCAGCGCCTAACTGCGGACCAGCCTCTGGTGGTCACAGACCGCCGAACAATCGGAGCACCGCAGCAAGGGCTGAAGCGATTGCACCAACAACCCCGGCCAGGGTTGTCAGTCGCTCAGCCCTTGTTTTGTTCGCGGGCTTGTTGGCTCTGTGTGATGGCGTGTAAGCCATCTGCACCACCTCCTGCCCCGGAGTTGGATTTCGAGCCCGCGAGCTCGACCTCCGGCGCCGTGTGAGGCAGGACCTTCACTCTATCGCCGGCGCCGGACGGTTGATCTCCCCAGATGGGGATAGCGGTCGCCCAACTCGGCACCTCGGGCACCAGCACTGGTACGACGGTCGGTGGGCACGGTTTGGCGGTTGGCAGCAGGTGCGCCACCTCGAAACGTCGAACTGGGACTGTCCCTCAGCTCTGGTGGCGCGTGTGGGACGCAGGGTCATTCTTGTTCTGGACGTTGACGAAGGTGTCGAGGATCAGCTCGTGCACGGTCTTGACGACGAGTGGGCCAGCACGATGGTCACGCGCGAGGGACTGTGTCGAGGTAGGCGGCGAGGGCGACCGACAGGAGTTCGGAGCGGCTGCCGGCGCCGACTTGGGCGGTGAGTTGGTCGAGGACGTCAAGGTTGGCGGCGTTGATTCGCATGCTGATGGTGACGTGGGCTTGGCCGGGTGCGCGCCGCCGTCCGCGGCCCTCGGTGGCGGGGAACAGGCTGCCCTTCAGTGGCGACGCTGCAGTTCCGCGCTCAGTGGCGATCAAGTCCGGTAGCTGCTCGGCGGTGGTCTCGACAGCGGTAAGCACGATCTGGGCGAGGGTTTGGCCGGTGGCGGTGGCGTGCGCGCGGAGTCTGTCGCGTACGTCTGCCGGTGCGAGGAAGCTGCTTTCGCGGATGGGGGTGTCTGTGGCTTTGCGTGGCGTCCGCGTGTTGCTCGTTCGACGTGTCGCAGGGGCTGTGGGGTCACTCCCCCGCTTGGTGACTGGCGGCGTGGCGCTCGGCGCCTGCGACGTCGCGGGGTCTGGCCCGCTGGTGGACTGCGGGGTCACTTCCTCGGCCGGTGTTGGCGACTCGGTGACCGGCCGGCGCGGGGCCAGGCCGGGGAGGTCGCTGATGGAGGTCATCCGGCGTCGTGCGGGGGCGGTCATGCCGGCACCCCCTGCTGGGCCTCAAGTTCGGCGATCTGCGCCAGGATTTCTTGGGTGAGCAGGACGTAGTCGTCGGCTAGGGCTGGTGCGCTTCCGGGTACCCGTCTGGGCGCGCGGCCCTCCTTGAGTGCGACCCAGAAGGGCTCGGCGTCCTCGACGGTCTCGGCGATCTCGTGGACGAGCTGGCCGTTCTCGCGGGCTTGGGTGGCTACGAGCTCCGAATGCCTGATGACCGAGCCGAACACTGGTGCGACGCCGCCGAGGACGTCGGCGATGTCTTGGGCGGCGTTGCGTCGGATGGCGGTGGCGGTGGTGGAGACGTCGAACAGGACGGCGCCGAGGATGGCGACGTGGGGGTTGGCGGGCCGGATGGTGATGATCTGCTCGGCCAGGACGCGCAGGCCCTCGATGGAGGACCGGTCGGCGCGGGTGGGGACGACGATCCACCGGCTGGCGGTCAGCGCCATCCGCAGCAGCACGGGCCGGGTAGGCGGGGTGTCGATGACGACGAGGTCGTAGCCGGCGGCCAGCGGCGCAAGGGCGGTGGCCAGGATGGTGTCGGAGTCCAAACCTCGGCGGCTGCGGCCGGCGACGACGTCCTCGAGGTCGTTCAGGGCCGCTCCCCCGCTGATGACGTCGAGGTTGTCTCGGACGGCACTGATGGTGGGCGTGAGCCGGGCATCAGGACTCATCAGGGTGCTGGCGATGTGGTTGCCGTCGTCGCTCTGGTCGGTCCAGCCGTAGCCCAGGTCGTGGCCGGCGTTGGCCTGGGGATCGAGGTCGAGCAGCAGGGTGCGGTGTCCGGCGCTGGCGCATAGGCCGGCGAAGTTGACGGCTGTGCTGGTCTTTCCCGCTCCCCCTTTGCCGTTGGCGAAGCAGATGACGCGGCTGAGCGCCTCGGTGTCCTGCGGTGTCATGTGTTGATGATGCGCCCGATCGGGGTACCCGCGCAGTAGGCACGCCGTACCGAGTGAGTAGTTGTGCGTTAATTGCCGGGTAGCGCAGCGATTATCGCCATGTCGTCGCTAACCTGATGTTCGGAGTATTGGTTAGTTACCTCAGCGGGTAGTCCCACGCTACTTGTGCGTTAGTTATGTGGTACCCAGCAGTGCACCTGTCGCGCGACGGCCGGGGACTCGGCGGGCCGGCAGCTGCGGGCTCAGCGCGTCGGGGGTGCCCCCGGGACGGTGGACGCGGCGTTGGCAGTTCGGCGCAGTCGGCCGCCGGGGGAGGGGTGACCTTGTCGGGCCACCCCTCGGGTCGGGTTAGGCGGTCTGCTCGCTGATCGCGTACTCCTCGACGTCGGAGCAGGTGTAGCCGTTGGCGGCGAGGAACCGCAGGTAGCGACCTGCTGTGCTGTGGGTGCCGTCGCTGCGCCAGGAGGCGCGGTCGAGGCTGGCTTCGTAGTCGGCTAGGACGAGGCCGAGGGCGAGCACCTGGGCGCGTTTGTCGGTCGCGGTGTTAGCGGTGTCGGCTAGGGCGAGGCTGTGGCCGTAGGTGGGGGCCTCGACGCCGAACCACTCGGCGGCGAGGTGGTTGCCCTCGGTGCTGGCGACGTGGTGGTGGTCGCGGACCATCGCGTCGACGAGGAACGCGCCGAGTCCGGCCGGGGGAGTCTTGCGGGTCAGGAAGGTCTTGACCCACTCGCGGCGGACGATCTCGGCTGAGTCCCAGGCCTTGTTGTTCTCGATGACCAGGCGGCGGGCCGCCTTGGCGGCATCGCGCTCGGCGTCGCTCATCTGGTCGGCTCTGACGCGTCCGGTGCCGCTGGCCGACGCGTAGCGGTCGCTGTGGCCGTGGGCCTTGGGGTCGGCGCAGCCGGGGATGGCGCGCAGCGTCTGGCGGGTCACCAGGCGGTCCCAGGCCTGGTCGTCCTCGGGAGTGTCCTCGGGGACGGGCTCGCCGGTCTCGCGGTCGACCTGCTCCCATACGTTGCCGATCCAGACCACGTGCCCGTCGCAGCCGGTGGCGTGGGCCTCCGCGTCGAGAGCGTTGCTCTTGCCGTCGACCAGACTCGACAGGGCGTAGGGGGTGTGGGTGCCGGGGCCGGGTGCGTCGATCACGGTGAGGCCCTGTGCGGTGAGGTCGGCGGCCAGGGCGGCGTGGGCGGCGGCTTCGGCGCGGTCGTCGCGCATGC
Source organism: Solicola agrisoli (assembly GCF_049059935.1). Taxonomy (NCBI): domain Bacteria; kingdom Bacillati; phylum Actinomycetota; class Actinomycetes; order Propionibacteriales; family Nocardioidaceae; genus Solicola; species Solicola agrisoli. Next base: position 26,222 of record NZ_JBMGQR010000056.1, read on the forward strand.
GCTGCACCGTGTGCTCGAACTGGCCGCGCTGGGCGGCCTTCACGAGCCGGGTGACTGCTTCGGTGTCATCCTCGAACTCCGCGACGGCGGCGGCCTGGTCGAGGGTGAGCCAGTCGTAGCGGACGGTCGCGGCCTTGGCGAGGTCCGAGCCGGAGACGGCGATCGCGGCGTCGACGTCCGTGCGCTTGGTCTGGGTGCGCTTGGCGATCTTCGCCGGGCTCATGCCCAGCAGCGACAGCTGGGTCACCACGCCGACGCGCTCGGCGTTGGACAGGCCGGTGCGGTGCTCGTTCTCGGCGTACTGCGACAGCAGCCGCTCGATGGTCGCGGCGTCGTCGTCAGCCTCGTCGGCAACCACGATCACCGGCACGACGGCCAGTCCGGCTTCGACGGCAGCAGCGGTGCGGCGGTGCCCGTACCGGACCCGCACCCCGGCCTCGGTGTTGTAAGCCACGACCGGCTGCAGGACGCCCAGGTCCTTGATCGAGGCCACGAACGCCTTATCGAGGCGGTCGTCGTGCCGGACGTTCAGGTCGGTGAGCAGGCCCGTGGGGTCCAGGTGCTGCATGACGGTCTGGTCCACGACGACATCGCTGTCAGCAGTCCTGGTGTTCTCGGTGTTGGAAGCCACGATGGGCTCCTTCCTGCCACGGCAGCGGGCCGGTGGCCTGGGTTGCCAACCGTTGTTTGCCCCTCCCGGGCAAGAGAGATGACGAGCCGGTGTCAGGGCCCGGAGTGCAACCGATGGTCTGCGCCCGTGGGGGAGGGGCCGTGGTGAGGAAACAAGCGAGCGTGCGAGCGCCGATCCGCGGGTTCGCCGGGAGCGGGTGTCGCCGTAGGCGCCTCGGTTGCGCGCAGGGGCCGCCGGCTCAGAATTGATCGGCCCGGGAGGTAAGAACTTCGATGCGATGCCGGCCGCGCAGCGGCTCTATCTGCCCGACGGGCCGTCCTTTACCGCCGGTTGGCGTCGAGGTCGGCGGGCCTCAGTGCAGGTCGGCGTCGGTCGCCACGGTGCGGACTGTCTCAAGGGCGAGCTCGAGCTCGCTGCCCCCGGAAGCATCGTCGAGGTCCTCGACGATCAGCGCCGCGCGCAGCAGCTCCTGGGCAGAGAGCCGCATCCGGCGGCGCGCCTCGGTCAGTCGTTCGGTCTGGAGCGCGGCGAGGTCGGCCGAGACGTCGGCGAGGTCCTGCTGCGTGCTGGCGAGTTCCGAGTCATCCCCCATGCGTCCAATTTATAGGGTTTGTCGGCGTTTTTTTCTCGACCGGTCGGTGGCTGGTCGACGAGCGAGTGCACGACGGCGAGCGCTACTGGGTCGCTGTTAGCAGCAACTACAACTGAGGCTCAGTGGG
>NZ_JBMGQR010000057.1:0-27334 GCF_049059935.1 Solicola agrisoli
ATCGACGTCGAGAAGATCGCCGAGCGCGACCCCGACCTCGTCGCCGCCGTCCGCGACGTCTGGGCCGCCGAGCACGGCGCGCCACCGCTCGCCACGCCTCTGAAGGTCGACGGCCACCGGTTCGAGCGACGGCGGGTCGAGCTCGATGACGTCGGTGGGCCGCTGGTCTCTGCGCCGCCGGACGAGGACGGGCTGGCCGCCGCGGCCGAGGCACTGCCTGCGTCTGGGCTCGTGGCCGTCCACGGCGGTACCTCGCTGACCCGGGTGCTCCTGTGCGAGGAGGCGCGGCTGCGGCGCGGACTCGTCGCCGTCCTAGTAGACGACCTCGACGACGCCGCCGCCGAGACCGTCCTGCTCGCCGGGCGGGCCGACGCCGTCGCGAGCCCGGGGGAGACCCGATGACCGAGATCGCCACCCGCCCCTCCGCACTGGCGCCGCTGTTCGACCCCGCCGGCGTCGCCGTGGTCGGGGCGTCCAGCGAGCCCACCAAGCTCGGTGGCGTCATGGCGGCCGCACTGGGTGCCTTCTCCCGCCCCGTCGCCCTGGTCAACAGCCGCTCCTCCGGCGACGACGGCATGCAGCCCACCCTCGAGGCCGCCGCGAAGGCCGCCGAGGGGAACCTGGACCTGGCTGTCATCTGCGTGCCCGCCGCCGCCTGCGCCGACGTGGTCCGCGAGGCTGCCGACGTCGGCATCCGCGCCGCCCTCATCTGCGCCGGCGGATTCGCCGAAGCCGGCGGCGAGGGGCTCGAGCACCAGCGCCGTCTCGCCGACGCCGCCCGCCAGACCGGTGTGCGGGTGCTCGGCCCCAACACGTCGGGCTTCTTCGTGCCCGGCCTCGGCCTGCGGGCCAGCTTCGTTCCCGGTGTCGCCACCCTCCAGCCCGGTGCGGTCGGCGTCGTCGCCGCGAGCGGAGGCGTCAACCACGCCCTCGCCTTCGCCCTCCAGCGCGTGGGCTCGGGTCTGTCCCTCGGGGTCGGCATCGGCGCGGGCTTCGACATCACGTCGACCGACGTCGTCGAGCACCTCGCCGACGACCCCGCGACCCGCGCCATCGCGCTCCACGTCGAGACAGTCGCCGACGGAGACGCCCTGCTCGCGGCCGTGCGCCACGCGACGCGGACGACGCCGGTGGTCGCGCTGGTGGTGGGCCAGAACGACGTGGGCGACTTCGCCCGCTCGCACACCGGTGCGCTCGCCACGTCGTGGCGCACCACCCGCGCGCTGCTGGCCCAGGCCGGCGCAGTCGTCGTCGACGACGAGGACGCGCTGGTCACCGCCGTCACGACGCTGTCCCGGACCCGACTGGAGCCGCAGGCCGACCCCGGCGTAGCGCTCGTGACCGGCCAGGCCGGCCCGGGTCTGCTCGTCGCCGACGCGCTCCAGGGCGCCGGCGTCTCGATGCCGGTGCTGTCCGACCGCACGCAGGCGCGCCTCGGCGAGCTGCTGCCGCCGATCACCTTCCAGTCCAACCCCGTCGACACCGGTCGACCCGGCCCCCGCCACGTCGAGGTGGTCGAGGCGGTCGCCGCCGACGACGGCATCGACCTGATGGCCGTCTACGGCCTCACCGAGCCGGTCGTCGACCTGCCCGCTACCGTCGCCCGGGCCCGCACCGGCAGCGTTCGCACGGTCGTCGGACTCGACGGACCTCACGACGAGGTCGCCGTCGGCCGCCTCACCGCCGACGAGCTGGGCGTCCCCCTCGTCGTCGGCGCCACCTCGCTGGCCCGCGCCGTCGGCGCGCTCGTCGACGATTCCCGCGCCCGCCACCGAGCCGACGACACCTTCGTCCCGGTCACGGACGTCGACCTCCCGGACGGCCCGTGGGACGAGGCGGTGTCCAAGGACCTGCTCGGACGGCTCGGCGTCCCGACGCCGCCGCGGGAGGTCTGCGCCGACCGTCGAGCCGCGCACGACGCCCTCGACCGGTTGACCGCGCCGGTGGCGGTGAAGATCTGCGACGCGGCGATCCTGCACAAGAGCGACGTCGGCGGCGTCCACCTGGGCGTGCGTACCCACGACGACCTCGACGCCGCGCTCGACGCGCTCGCCGCCCTCACCGGCGGCCCATACCTGGTCGAGGAGATGGCTCCCGCCGGCGTCGACCTCGTCGTCGGCGCGCGACGGGACCCGGTCTTCGGGCCGGTCGTGCTGGTGGGCCTCGGCGGCACCGCGACCGAGGTGCTCGCCGACGTCGCCATCGCCTCGGTCCCCGCCACTTCGCGCCAGCTGGTCGCGCTCCCGGACGACCTGCGGACCCGCGCCCTGCTCGACGGCCACCGCGGCGGCCCCATCGTCGATCGCCACCAGCTGGCCCGCGTGCTGGCCGCGCTCGGCGGCCTGCTCCTCGAGCACGACGACCTCGCCGAGGTCGAGATCAACCCCCTGCGGGCCACGCACGACGGGCTCCTCGCCCTCGACGCCGTGCTGGTGGCCCGTTGCGACGCCGACCGAGAGGACTGAGCACCGTGGAGCACACGAGCCTGGGCACGGTCCCGTGGCCCGACGACGTGGCCGAGCGCTACCGACGTGAGGGCTACTGGGAGGGACGCCCGATCGGCGACCTGCTGTGGGAGGTCGCCGACGGCGCCCCCGATCGCGTCGCCGTCGTCGACGGCGACGCCCGCCTGACCTATGCCGAGCTCGTCGAACGGGCCGACGCCGCCGGCGGCCGACTCCTCGACGCCGGGCTGCGGCCCGACGACCGCGTCCTCGTGCAGCTGGCCAACGGCTGGCAGTTCGTCGTGCTCGTCCTCGCACTCGCCCGCACGGGCATCGTCCCGGTGATGGCGCTGCCGGCGCACCGCCGGCACGAGCTGCTCCATCTCGCCGAGGTCTCACAGGCCCGAGCCATCGCCGTCCCGGACGTTCTCCGAGACTTCGACCACCAGCAGCTCGCACACGACCTCGTCGTCGAGCTCCCCGACCTCGAGGTCGTGCTCGTCGACGGCGACCCGCGCGACGACGCCTTCGGGCTCGACCTGCTGCTAGCGCCGGCCGACGACCCCGCCGCCGCCCGTGCACGTCTCGACGCCGTCGAGCCCGACCCGGGCTCGCCGTTCTGCTTCCTGATCTCCGGCGGCACCACCGGCCTTCCCAAGCTGATCACCCGCACGCACGACGACTACGTCTGCAACCTGCGCTGGACCTCGCGCACGGCCGAGCTCGACGAGCACGACGTCTACCTCGGCACGCTGCCGGCCAGCCACAACTTCCCGCTGGCGTGCCCGGGCATCCTCGGCACGCTCCTCGTGGGCGGCCGCGTGGTCATGCTGCCCAGCCCCGAGCCCGGCCGCGCGTTCGCCGCGATCGAGTCCGAGGGCGTCACCGTCAGCGCCGCCGTGCCCGCAGTGGCCCAGCGGTGGGTGGAGCACCAGCAGACCGTCGGCGGAGCCCAGCTGCAGAGCCTGCGCGTGCTCCAGGTGGGCGGCTCAAGGATGCCCGACGAGATCGCGCGTCTGGTAGGCCCGGTGCTCGGCTGCACGCTGCAGCAGGTGTTCGGGATGGCCGAGGGCCTGATCAACACCACCCGGCTCGACGACCCCGACGACGTCGTCTGCACCACCCAGGGGCGGCCCGTGTGCCCCGCCGACGAGGTCCGCATCCTCGACCCGTTCGGCCAGGACCTGCCCGACGGCGAGCCCGGCGCGATCTTCACCCGCGGCCCCTACACGCCGCGCGGCTACTACCGCGCCGCCGAGCACAACGGCCGCGCCTTCATCGACGGCGGCTGGTACGGCAGCGGCGACGTCGTCGTCCGCCACCCCGACGGCAACCTCGTCGTGCACGGCCGCGACAAGGACATGATCAACCGCGGCGGGGAGAAGATCTCGGCCGAGGAGGTCGAGAGCCTGCTGTACCGCACCGAGGCCATCGAGATCGCCGCCGCGGTGTCGATGCCCGACCCGGTGCTGGGGGAGCGGCTCTGCGTCTACGCCGTCCCCAAGCCGGGCGCGACCATCACGCTCGACGACGTCCGCCGGTGCTTCCAGGACGCGGGCGTCGCGGCTTACAAGATCCCCGAGCGGCTCGAGGTCGTCGAGGTCCTGCCCATGACCAAGGTGGGCAAGATCGACAAGAAGGCGCTGCGCGAGGACATCAGCGGACGGATGGCGACCACCTCCGCCCCCACCCGACAGGAGGCACGATGACCGACACCACCACTGGCCCCACCGACACCGAGCAGGCCGATCTCGACCGGCTCTACGCCGACTTCGAGGCCGAGAACCTGATGCCGCTGTGGACGCAACGCGAGGGCCTCATGCCCGAGACGCCCACCCCGCAAGCCATCCCGCACGTCTGGCGCTGGGACACCCTGCTGCCGCTGGCCGAGCGCGCCGGCGACCTCGTGCCCGTCGGACGCGGCGGCGAGCGACGCGCGATCGCGCTGGCCAACCCCGGCCTCGGCGGACGCCCCTACGCCACCCCCACCCTGTGGGCCGCCATCCAGTACCTCGGCGGCCACGAGGTGGCCCCGGAGCACCGGCACTCCCAGAACGCGTTCCGCTTCGTCGTCGAGGGCGAGGGCGTCTGGACGGTCGTCAACGGCGACCCGGTCGCCATGCGTCGCGGCGACTTCCTGCTGACGCCGGGCTGGAACTTCCATGGCCACCACAACGAGACCGACCAGCCGATGGCCTGGATCGACGGCCTCGACATCCCCTTCGTGCACTACACCGACACCGCCTTCTTCGAGTACGGCTCGGACCGCGTCACCGACGAGTCCACGCCCGACATCTCGAGGTCCGAGCAGCTCTGGGCCAACCCCGGCCTGCGCCCGCTGTCGGGTCTGCGCGACACGGTCTCCTCGCCGCTCGGCGCCTACCGCTGGGAGCACACCGACCGTGCACTGACCAACCAGCTCGAGCTCGAGGCACAGGGCTTCCCAGCCACCGTCGAGCAGGGCCACGCCGCCATCCGCTACGTCAACCCCACCACCGGCGGCGACGTGATGCCCACCATCCGTGCCGAGTTCCACCGTCTGGCCGCCGGCGTCCAGACGCGCGTGCGTCGCCAGGTCGGCTCCAGCGTCTACCAGGTCTTCGAGGGACGCGGCGCGTTCGTCCTCGACGGCCAGACCTACCAGGTCACCCGCGGCGACCTCGTCGTCGTGCCGTCCTGGACACCGTTCAGCCTCCAGAGCGAGGACGGGCTCGACCTGTTCGGCTTCGGAGACCAGCCCATCGTCGAGCGCCTCGCGCTCGACCGCACCTACGTGGAGGAAGACCCCGCATGAGGCTCGTGACCCTGAGGACCGCCGACGGACACCGGGCGGGCCGGCTCGACGGCGACGTCGTCACCGAGATCGACGCCACCGACGTCGGCGCCCTGCTGGCGCGCGACGACTGGCGTGCCGTCGCCGAGGCCGCGACCGGCCGAGAGCACGCCTACGCCGACGTCGACCTCGCGCCCGTGGTGCCCGCACCGGGCAAGATCATCTGCGTCGGCCTGAACTACCGCACCCACATCCTCGAGATGGGGCGCGACCTGCCCGAGTACCCGACGCTGTTCGCCAAGTTCACCGACACCCTGACCGGTCCGTACGACGACGTCGTGCTGCCGCCCGAGGACGACACCGTCGACTGGGAAGCCGAGCTAACCGTCGTCGTGGGACAGGCGTGCCGCCGCGTCGACGAGGCCGGTGCCGCCGCCGCGATCGCGGGGTACACCGTCGCCAACGACGTCTCGATGCGCACCTGGCAGAACCGCACCAAGGAGTGGCTGCAGGGCAAGGCGTGGGAGGCCTCGACCCCGATCGGGCCGGCGCTGGTCACCACCGACGAGTGGGAGCCGGGCCCGGCGATCTGGACCGCCGTCGACGGCGAGCGCACCCAGGAGTCGGTCACGAGCGACCTCGTCCACGGACCGCTCGCGCTGGTCTCGTACGTCTCGACGCTGGTGACGCTGCGCCCCGGCGACCTGATCCTCACCGGCACCCCCGGCGGCGTCGGCCACGCCCGCAAGCCCCCGCGCTACCTCGCCGACGGCCAGACCATGGAGACCGGCGTCGACGGCCTGGGCGAGCTGCGCAACCGCGTCGTCACCGAGAAGGTCGGCTGAGCGGTGGTCGCACGCGTCGACCAGGCCACCGACCCGCAGGTCCGTGAGGACCTCGCCCTGGTGCGCCTCGGCACGGCCTACTACCGGCGTGTCCTGGACTCGCTGACCGATGCGGCCCTGGACGGCCCGACGCTGCTCCCGGGATGGACGCGGCGGCACCTCACCGCCCACGTCGGCTACAACGCCCGCGCGCTGGCGCGGCTGGTGGAGTGGGCGGCGTCGGGGGAGGAGAACCCGATGTACCCCTCCCCGGGCGCCCGTAACGAGGAGATCGAGCTCGGTGCGACGCTCAACCCGGCGGCGCTGCGCAACCTCAGCGAGCACGCGGCGATCGACCTCGACGTCCGATGGCGCGACCTGCCGGCCGACCGGTGGGCGTTCGAGGTCGTCACCGCGCAGGGCCGCACCGTCCCCGTCGCCGAGACCGTCTGGATGCGCTCGCGAGAGGTCTGGCTGCACGCGGTCGACCTCGACGCCGGAGGCCGGCTCGCCGACGTCCCCACCCCGGTGCTGCAACGGCTGCTCGCCGACATCGTCGGCGCCTGGACCCGCCGAGGCGAGATCGACGGACTGGTGGTGGAGACCGACGGCGGCCGACGACTCGGCGACGTCGACGCGGCCTCGCCGGCGGTGGTGTCCGGACCGCTCGTGGACGTGGTGGGCTGGGCCACCGGGCGGTCGGTGCCGCGGGCGGGCGACAAGTCGCGCCCCGTGGCACCCCGGTGGATCTGAGCGTCGTCCCGACGCCGCTCCCGCGGGGGACCGCGCCGACCGAGGATGCGGACGGCATGATGTGGGCCGTGGCGCCCAGACCCCGATCGCTGATTCTCGACCTCTTCGGCGACTACCTGCGCTACACCGACGCCGAGGTCCGGCTGGGACACCTGTCCACCCTCATGGCCGAGTTCGGTGTCGCCCCGGCGACCGTGCGCGTCACGGTGTCCCGGCTCCGGCGGGAGGGCTGGTTCACGACCCGCCGCGAGGGCCGCGAGACCGTCTACCGCCTCAGCGAGTCCATGCTCGACGTCCTCGAGACCGGACGTCAGCGCATCTTCGCCAGCGCACCGACCAGATGGGACGGCACCTGGACGATGGTGATCTACCAGGTCTCGGAGTCCGAGCGGCAGGGCCGCGAGCACCTGCGCAAACAGTTGGCCTGGCACGGGTTCGGGCCTTTGACGACCTCCACCTGGCTCGCGCCCGGAGACCGCTGCGACGAGATCTCGTCCGTGGTGGCCGAGGTGCCGTCGGCCCAGATCGACGTGATGACCTGCAGGACCGGTGATCTGGACCGCGATCGCGACCTGGCTGGGCGCTGCTGGGATCTGGACACCCTGGCCCAGGAGTACCGCGCGTTTGACGACGACAGCCGCCACCTGCTCGGCCACGTCGACGACCTGAGTGGGGCCGATGCCCTGGTCACCAGGACGAACCTGGTGACCACCTACCGTCATTTCCCGTTTCAGGACCCTCGGCTGCCACCTGAGCTGCGGCCGTCGGACTGGCCCGGTGAGCGTGCGCACGAGCTGTTCACGACGGCGCACGACCGTCTCGGCCCTGCCGCCCGCGAGCACGTGGCGGCCGTGCTCGGCCGCGAGGTACAGGAGGCCTGAGCCTCGCCGCCGGCCGGTCGTCCGTCCGGCGGCGAGGCTCTCAGGAGACTCGGGGAAGGGTCACCAGACCAGTACCGGCTTGATGACCTTGCCGGACTCAGAGTCGGCGAACGCGTCGTTGATCGCCTCGTGGTCGTAGGTCTCCTGCAGCCGGTCAAACGGGAAGCTGCCCTGCTTCCACAGGGCCACCAGGCGGGGGATGAACTCCTGGGGCACTGCGCTGCCCTGCACGATCGTCTTGAACGTCCAGCCCTTCACCAGCGAGCCGCCGATCTCGAACGCCGCCTCGGTGCCCGGAGCGGCCGCGCCGACCAGGGCCAGGGTGCCGCGGATCGCCAGGGCGTTCGCCGCCGCGACGAGCAGCGACGGGATGGCGGTGGTGTCCAGGATGGAGTCGACGCCGGCCTCGCCGGTGAGCTTCAGCAGCGCGGCGGTGAGGTCCTCATCGGAGGTGTTGACCGCGTGGGTGGCACCCAGCTCCAGGGCCAGGTCCAGCCGGGACTGGTGGCGGTCGACGGCGACGATCGTGGTGCAGCCGGCCACCTTGGCGGCCATCACGGCCGCCATGCCCACGGCCCCGGAACCGATGACCGCGAACGTCGACCCCGGCACCGGCTTGATCTCGTTGAGGACGGCGCCGGCGCCGGTCTGCATGCCGCAGCCGAGCGGCGCCATCTTCTCCAGCGGCACCTCGGGGTCGATCTTGATGATGCTCGACTCGCTGACGTTCGCGAGGGTGGAGAAGGCGGACTGGCCGAAGAAGTGCGACGAGATGCGCTCCCCGTCCTTGGACAGCGAGGTGCTGCCGTCCTCGCGGGAGCCTACGAAGTCCTGGGCGAAGAGGTTCTCGCAGTAGGCCATGCGGCCCGCGCGGCACTGTGAGCAGTGCCGGCAGTACGCGGCCGACAGGACGACGTGGTCGCCGGGGACGACGGCGGTGACGTGGGTGCCGACCTCCTCGACGACCCCGGCGCCCTCGTGGCCGAGGACGGCAGGCAGCGGCGTGGGGTAGACGCCGTCGCGCACGATGGCGTCGGTGTGGCAGACGCCGGTCGCGACCATGCGCACCCGGACCTCGTCGTGGCGCAGCTCGTCGAGCTCGAGCTGCTCGATGCTCAGCGGTTGTCCGTGGTCGCGGGCGACTGCGGCGGTGATGGTGACCATGGTGTGTTCCCTCGGGTGAGTGGTGGGTGGTGGTGACAAACCACAGGCACGCCCGAGGACGTGCCTGTGGTCTGCGTTGTGGTGCGTGCGGGTGTGACTACTTGACGACGCGGATCGCGTGCTCCTCGACGTACTCCGACATGCCCGCGGCGCCGAACTCCCGGCCGATGCCGCTCTGCTTGATGCCGCCGAAGGGCATGCGCAGGTCGAGCGAGGCGAAGGAGTGGCTGTTGACGAACGTGCTCCCGGCCTCGATCTGGCGGGCCACGGTGAGGGCGTGGTCGGTGTCGGTGCCCCACACCGACGAGCACAGGCCGTACTCGCTGTCGTTCGCCCAGGCGATGGCCTGCTCCTCGGAGTCGTAGGCGACGACCGGGATGATGGGGCCGAACTGCTCGCACGAGGTGATGAGCGCGTCGTGCTCGACGTCGCGGACCACGTGGGGCAGCACGTAGTAGCCGTTGTCCCACTGGTCGGCGTCGAGCTTGTGACCGAGCTCGATCACCTTGGACGGGCTGTCCTTGGCGGCGGCGATCAGCTCGGAGACGCGGTCGAACTGCGCCTTGTTGTTCAGCGGGCCAAAAGAGGCCTCGGGGTCCAGTCCGTGGCCCACCTTGTACTGACCGACGCGGTCGCACAGCGCGTCCACGAACGTGTCGTAGGAGGCGCGCGGGACGTACACGCGCTTGACCGCGAAGCAGATCTGCCCGGTGCGGGTGAAGATGCCCGGAAGCATGCCCTCGAGCGTGGAGTCGAGGTCGGCGTCGTCGAGGACGACCGCGGCGTCGTTGCCACCAAGCTCGAGCGTGACGTTCTTGATCGACTGAGCCGCGCTCGACATGACGTGACGAGCGGTGGCGGTGCCGCCGGTGAAGCCCACCTTGCGGATCAGCGGGTGGGAGGTCAGCGCCTCGCCCACCTCGGTGTCGCCGAGCACCACGTTGACGACGCCCTCGGGCAGCTCGGCGCTCATCCGCTCGAGCAGCATCGTGAGCGCGGCGGGCGCGAACGGCGACGGCTTGAGCACGATGGTGTTGCCCGTGGCCAGCGCCGGAGCCAGCTTCATCATGGTCAGGACGACCGGCATGTTCCACGGCACGATGGCACCGACGACGCCGCGCGGCACCTTCTCGATGCTGATGAAGCTGGTCTCGTCGTCGTGCTGGACGGCTTCGAAGAAGGACTCGGCGAGGCTCGCGGTGTGCTGAAGCACCCCGGTGCCGAGCATGAAGTCGGTGGTCGCCTCCCACAGGACGCCGCCGTGCTCGCGCACCAGCAGCGGTGCGAGCTCCTCGGCGCTGCCCTGCACGATGTCGGCGGCCTTCATGATGACCGCGACGCGCTCGCTGACCGGCGTGCTGCGCCAGGACAGGAACGCCTGGTGGGCTCGCTGGACGGCGCGGTCGACGTCGGCGGCGGTGCCGGTCGCGACACGCGAGGCCACGGTGTCGAGTCGGCCCGGGTCGACGTGGTCGCGGAAGTTGCTGCTGGCCGCTCCACCGGTGAGGTGGTCGACGGCGGGCGGGGTGAAGGAGTCGGTGACGGTCATGTGTTCCCTCGGCTTCGAGTGGTGGCGAGCTGGCAGGAGGTCCTGGCGGGGCCAAGCCGCGTCGGTGCCGGGCAAGGAGGCGCGGGTGTGACGCGGACCTCAATGTAACAGTTCGTAGACGGTAAGCCCAGATGTGTTTCGAAAATCTTCCGGCCCCGCCAATGGACGCCCGGGGACGGCCGCGCGTGCCGTCACCGGGAGGCGTCTTCAGCGCGACGGGTCGACCAGCAGCTTCATCTTGCGGCCGGCCCGCAGCTCCTCGAATCCGGCGTCGACGACGTCGCTCAGGGCGATCGTGTCGACCCAACCGGTCGTGTCGTAATGCCCTTGGGCCATCAGGTCGATGACGGCGCGGTAGTCGTCGGCGGTGTAGCAGATCGTGCCCTGGATGCGGCGCTCGCGGAGGACCAGGTTGATCAGGGGTGTCGGCAACGGCTTGTCGTAGATCGCGACGCTGACGAGCGTGCGGCGCTCACCGATGCAGTCCAGTGCCGACTCGATGGCCGGTGTCACGCCGGCCGCGTCGAACGCAGCGTCGACGCCGTCGCCGTTCGTGCGGTCGGCGATGAGGGCGGGGACGTCCTCGGAGGTGGGGTCGAGGGTGCGGGCACCGAGCGCCTCGATCGAGCGGCGCCGGGTCTCCGAGGGCTCGACAACATCGATCTCGGTGAGGCCGAGCCCGCGCAGCGCGAACCACAGCCCGATGCCGATGGGTCCCGCGCCGTAGACCAGGGCGCGGCTCTGGTCGGTGACGTCGGCCAGCTTGGCAGCGTGGTACGCGACCGACATGGGCTCGACCAGCGCACCCATCTCGAGCTCGACGCTGTCGGGGAGGTGGTGCACCTGGTTGCGGGGGACGACGGTGTACTCGGCCATGCCGCCGTCGGTCATCAGGCCATGGAAGCCCACGACGTTGCAGAGGTTGTAGCGGCCGTCTCGGCAAGGTCGGCACTCGCCGCAGCGGTAGACCGGTTCGATGGTCACGCGGTCGCCCTCGGCGACGTCGGTGACGCCCGCGCCGACGTCGGTGACGGTGCCGGAGAACTCGTGTCCCATCACCAGGGGCATGGCGCGGCCGGTCAGGGGGTGGGGGTCGCTGGGCGGGATGAAGATCGGGCCGTCGTAGTACTCGTGCAGGTCGGTGCCGCAGATGCCGTTGCGGCTGACCTCGACCTTCACCTGGCCCTGCGAGGGGGTGGGCTCGGGGATGTCGTCGATCTGCAGCTTGCCGTTGCCGTAGTACATGCCTGCGCGCATGGTCTCTCCCTGTGTCGGTGTGTTCGTTGGCGTCCTGGTGTCGTCAGAGGGTGCGGATGAGCTTCTTGTTGGCGAACTCGTCGACGCCGAACCGGCCGAGCTCTCGCCCGACGCCTGAGTTCTTGACGCCGCCGAACGGCATGTCGGGTGCGCTCTTGATGGTGGTGTTGACCCCGACCATGCCGGTCTCGAGCCGGTCCGCGACCTGGGCGGCCTGCTCGACGTCCTGCGAAAACACCGCGCCCCCCAGGCCGTACGACGAGTCGTTGGCCAGCTCCACGGCGTCGTCCACGTCACCGACGCGATAGAGCACGGCGACGGGGCCGAAGAGCTCCTCTCGGTAGGCGCGCATCTCGGGGGTGACGCCGGACAGCACGGTGGCGGGATACCAGGCGCCCTCGCCGTCAGGCACCTCACCGCCGAGGTGCACCGTCGCGCCCTTGGCCTTGGCGTCCTCGACCTGCTCGGCGAGGTCGGCTCGCGCCTGGGCCGATGCCATCGGACCGAGACGCGTCTGGGGGTCCGTCGGGTCGCCGAGCGTCCAGTCGCGGGCCTTGGCGAGGAACCCGTCGACGAACTGCTGCCATACCGGCTCGGTGACGATGAGCCGCTTGGAGGACGTGCAGACCTGGCCGGCGTTGCCGAACCGGCCGGTGACGGCGGCCGACACGGCCTGGTCGAGGTCGGCGTCGGGGAGGACCAGAAGTGGGTCGGAGCCGCCGAGCTCGAGCACGCACTTCTTCAGGTGCTTGCCGGCCAGGGCCCCGACCGCGCTGCCGGCGCGCTCCGAGCCAGTGAGCGAGACACCCTGAAGGTGTGGGCTGGCGATGATGTCGGCGACCTGCTCGCTGGACACGAACACGTTCTGGTAGACGCCGGCCGGTGCGCCCGCGGCGTCGATGATCTCGGCGATCTGCAGGGCCTGCTGCGGGCAGCTGGGGGCGTGCTTGAGCAGGATGGTGTTGCCGAGCAGCAGGTTCGGCGCGACGAAACGGGCCGCCTGGTAGTACGGGAAGTTCCAGGGCATGATCCCGAGGAGGGGGCCGATGGGCGCGGTGCGGACCAGGGCCCGTCCGCCGGCGGCGATGTCGAGCTCCTCGTCGGCCAGCAGCTGGCCGGCGTGGGTGGCGTAGTACTCGTAGATCGATGCGGCGAGCTCGACCTCGCCCCTGGCCTGGGCGATCGGCTTGCCCATCTCCAGGGTCATCAGCGACGCGAGCTCGTCAGCGCGTTCGCGGTACAGGTCCGCGATCTTCTGGAGCACCGTGGTCCGCTCGCGGACGTCCGCGGCGTGCCAGCCGCGGTAGGCCGAGGCGGATTCCTCGAGCGCCTGCGTCACGGCGGCGTCGGACAGCGGGGCGAACTCCCGCACCACCGCTCCGGTGGTGGGGTCGATGGTCGCGAAGGTGCTCATGGTCGTCCTCGGGTGTGGGGGATGACGTAACGCGGCGAGCCGCCGCCCGACGGGCGGCGGCTCGCCCTGGGCTCAGGCCGGTGTCAGCGCTTCGGTGTGCGAGGTGAAGCTGGGGTAGCCCTGGGCCGCCTCCTGGCCGATCAGCGAGCGGTACTCCTTGAGCCCGCCCAGGTAGAACATCACCGTGCGCTTCTTGCCTGGGATGTTGGCGCCGAAGATCCACGAGGCCGCCTTGGGGAACAAGGTGGCGTCCGCGATCTCAGCGCACGCGTCGGTCCACTTCGTCTCGACCTCGGGCTTGACGTCCAGCCACGCATGGTCGGTGGCGGCCAGGTGCTTGACGGTGTCGCTGATCCACTCGACCTGGGTCTCGATCGACGGCGGCAGGTTCGTGAACGGGCCGTTGGGGCCGAGGATCATGAACATGTTCGGGAAGCCTGCGGTGGTCATCCCCAGGTAGCTGGTGGGGCCGTCGGCCCAGTGGTCCTTGAGCAGCTCGCCGTTGCGGCCGCGGATGTCGGACCGCTTGTAGTTGCCGTCGACGGCGTCGAAGCCGGTGGCCAGGACCAGGACGTCGAGCTCGTGAAGCTCGCCGTCGGCGGTGACGATGCCGTTCTCGGTGAGCCGCTCGATCGGGTTCTCCGACAGCGCGACCAGCGAGACGTTGTCGCGGTTGAACGTCTCGTACAGGCCGGAGTCACAGAGGGGGCGTCGGGCGTAGAGGTCGGTGGGGGTCAGCTTGCGGGCGGTCTCGGGGTCCTTGACGATCTCGGCGATCTTCTTGCGGATGAACGCCGCGGCCGCCTCGTTGGCCTCGGGATCCGTGGCGATGTCGCCGAACGTCTCGAACATGTAGCGGAAGCCGCCACCCTCGTCCCACGCCTCCTGGTAGACACGCTCGCGCTCCTCGGGCGGGACCGCGAAGGTCTCGGCGGTGCTCTCCACGAAGCCCATCGCGAGCCCAGAGTTCCACACCTGGTCCCAGTTGGCCCCGAAGTTGTCCTTCTGCGCCTGGAGCTCCTCGGGGGTGAGCTCGCGGTTGCCTGCCGGGACGCTGTACTGCGGAGTCCGCTGGAACGAGGTGAGGTGTCCCACGAGCGGCGCCATCGCGGTGATGACCTGGCCACCGGTGGAGCCGTTGCCGATGACGCCGACCTTCTTGCCCGCGAAGTCGAGGTCCTCGGGCCAGGCGCCGGTGTGCACCAGCCGGCCCTGGAAGGAGTCGATGCCGGGGAAGTCGGGAATGTTGGTCGCCGACAGCAGACCGAGGCCGGTGATGAGGAACCGGCAGACGTAGGTGACGCCCCGGTCGGTCTGTACCGTCCACGTCCCCTGCGACTCGTCGAAGTCCGCCGAGGTCATCCCGGTCTCGAGCTCGAAGCGGTCGCGGAGGTCGTAGCGGTCGACGACGCTGTTCAGGTACTCCAGGATCTCGGGCTGCGTGACGAACTTGGTCTTCCAGGGGTTCTGCTCGAACAGCTCGCGGTCGAAGGAGAACTGGTAGACGAACGATTCGGAGTCCGACAGGGCGCCGGGGTACTTGTTCCAGAACCAGGTGCCACCGATTCCCGAGGCCTTGTCGATGGCGATGGCGTCGAGGCCGAGCTCGTTGCGCAGCTTGTAGAGCGAGTAGATGCCACCGAAGCCCGCTCCCACGACGAGGGCGTCGAGGTGGCGGACCTGGGGTGAGGCGGTCTGGGTCATGGTGCTGGTCTCCTCCGATGACACGAGCGGTGTTGGCGCGTTTCACGCACTCGCCATCCTGTGACCCGCGCCACGTGGTCGCGTGTGCCGATGTGGAACACCGTTGCGCCTCGGACACCGGCGTTGATACCCCACAGGTCTCAATATCGGACTCACGTTGCATTGGATTGTGTGGGCCACACGACGCACAGTGGGACCACCGACCCGAGGAGACCCATGAACGACCAGGTCCGCGATACCCGCCACGAGTTGGCTCGCGTCGGCCTGCTCGGCGACGTCCAAGCGCCGGGTGTCGTCCCCGACCTGGTCCTGCGCAGCTGGCGGCGTTCGATCAGCAACCGCGTCGAGATGTCGGCGGTCGCGCAGCGCTACCGGGACGTCGACACCGACACCATCTTGTGCCGGGCGGCCGACCCGGTGATGGACCGGTGGCAGCACCACCTCGCCGACACCGGCACGACGTTGTTCCTGAGCGACCGTGGTGGCAGCATCGTCGCCCGCCGCACCACCGATCACGGCGTCCGTCGCCGCCTGGACAAGGTGCATGCCGCCGAGGGCTTCGACTACTCCGAGGACGCCGTCGGCACCAACGGTCTGGGCACGTCGATGGTCGAGCAGCACCCGGTGTACATCCGTGGGAGCGAGCACTACAACGACGTGCTCTCCGGCCTGGCCTGCGCGGCCGTGCCGGTGTCCGCCCCGGCCGGCGCCGTGATCGGTGCGATCTCGCTCGGCGGTCCGCTCGACGTCGCCAACCCTCTGATGCTGTCGTTGACCCGTGAGATCGGGCAGCAGATCGAGGAGCGACTGAGGGCGACGGCCCGTCCGCAGGACCTGGCCCTCGCCATGTCGTTCATGCGGTTCAAGAACGCCCAGCGTCCGACGCTCGTGATGGACGAGCACTCGCTTCTGGCCAACACCCCCGGCCTGCCCTACGTCAGCGTCACGTCCCACCTCGCGTTGTGGGAGATGTTCAACGTGCACGACTGGTCGGGCACGCCCGTCGCCCGCGTCCACCTCGACGGCCCAGGGATCGACGTCGTCGCTCGTCGCGTGAGCGAGGGGGCTCGGGCGCACTACGTGCTCCACGTCGAGGGGACGCCGTCGCCCCGTCAGCGGCTTGAGGGTGACGGCGAGTCGCTCGCGGTCCCTGAGCTGTCGCGCCCGACATCGGCCCTGCTGGTCGTCGAGGGCCCGCCTGGGTCAGGCCGTGTCACCCGGGCGATGGCTCACCTGCGCGACGTCGCCGGTGGGTCCGAGCCCGTGGTGCACCTGCTCGGTTCGACCAGCACGCCGCCGCTTCTGGAGATGGAGCAGTCCCTCGGTCAGGGCCAGTGCGTGGTCCTCCGCCGGGTCGAGCACCTCACCGAGGACGCGGCACCGGCACTGCGCAGGTTCGTCGAGCAGCACCGCAAGTCCGCCGCCGCCGACACCCACCGCGGGACCCTGGTCCTCACCGGCTGGCATCAGCAGTGCAGCCCCGGCGTTCGACTGGTTCTCGACTCGCTGGGCACAGCCGAGCGCACGCAGGCATTGGCCGATGTCCCCGAACAGGTGCCCGCGCTCGTCAAGGACGTCCTCGAGCAGGTCGACCCCGACGGGCGACTCACGTTCTCCCCGGCGGCGTTGCAGGCCTTCGTGCAGTGGAGGTGGCCGGGCAACCTGTCCGAGCTGGTCGACACCGTGCGGTCGCTCGCCCAGGTCGCCACCGGTCCGGTGATCGAGCGCCGGGACCTGCCCCAACACCTTCAGTCGGCGCCGCCGCGCCGCGGCCTGTCCATGATCGAGAACGCCGAGCGCGACGCCATCGTGCGCGCGATGGAGGCCTGCCACGGCAACAAGTCCGACGCCGCGGCAATGCTCGGCATCGGCCGGACCACGCTCTATCGCCGTTTGCGCCAGCTGGGCCTCAACGCCGACGAGGGCACGCTCTGAGGGACCTCGGTCAGCGGGAGGCGGCGGGGGAGACGTCGAGGCTCAGCAACTCGGCGAGCGTCGCACGCAGTGCGGGTCCCTGGTCATCCGTCCGGTAGGCGACACGTAGGTCGACGTCGGGGCTGGCGTCGCGGAGCGGCACGAACGCCACGTGCGGATCGGTCGCGTTCTGGGCCACGGAGGCCAAGGTCAGGTGCACCCCGACCTCGGCCCCGACCAGGGCCAGCGCGGTCTGGGTGTCCGGGGCGATCTGCACGACGTCGGCCACGAAGCCGCACTCACGCGACAGCCGGCTCAACCGATCGGGCAGGACCGACCCCTCGTGCGGGGGCAGCGAAATGAAGCCGTCGGTGCTCAGGTCCGCCATGGCCGCCTCCGGCGCCGCGGCGAACCGGTGCGTGTCGGGGACGGCGAGCGCCAGCCCGTCCGGCATCACGACGCGCGCGGAGATCTCGGCCGGAAGGACGTCCCACCGGCCGAGCGCCAGGTCGGTCTCCCCGCGCAGCAGGCGCCTCATCGCCGGCTGCGCGAAGTTCTGGCTGGACAGCTCGAGGTGGACGCCGGGCCGGTTTGTGCGCATCACACGTGCCAGCTGGGCGACGAGCCTGTGGGTCGAGACGCCCGCGAATGCGACCCGCACGAGACCTACCTCGCCCTGGTCGGCCGAGCGGACGGCGGTCTCGGCGCGCCGGACCGCGGTGAGGATGTCGCGCGCCGGGCCGACGAGGGCCTCCCCGCCGGAGGTGAGTCGCACCGAGCGGGTGCTGCGCTCGAACAGCCGCGTGCCCAGCTCGCGCTCGAGCCGGTTGATGGTGCGACTGAGAGGCGGCTGCGCGATGTGCAGCCGTTGGGCAGCGCGCCCGAAGTGCAGCTCCTCGGCGACCGCGAGAAAGGCCCGCGCTTGAGCGACGTCCATCGGTTCCTCCCATGATTACGTGTCGGCGGGGTATCACTGAGTCACCCATTGAGCATTGGACGCATCGTAATTGCTGGCCGACAGTGGGGCCATGTACACCGGCAACCCCGACGTCCCCGACGACGTCTTCGCGGACGTCCTCAAGCAGATCTCCGACTTCGTGCACACCCGGGTGATGCCGCGGGAGCTCGAGATCATGACCACCGACTCCATCCCGACCGACCTGCGCAAGCAGGCCGCAGACATGGGGCTGTTCGGCTACGCGATCCCCCAGGAGTGGGGTGGACTGGGTCTCGACCTCGTGCAGGACGTCGAGGTGGCGATGGAGCTGGGGTACACGTCGCTGGCCCTGCGGTCGATGTTCGGCACCAACAACGGCATCGCCGGGCAGGTGCTGGTCGGGTTCGGCACCGACGAGCAGAAGTCGCGGTGGCTGCCCCAGCTGGCGTCGGGAGACGTGGTCGCCTCGTTCGCCCTCACAGAGCCGGGCGCCGGCTCCAACCCCGCCGGTCTCGCGACCACCGCCACGGCCGACGCCGACGGCTGGGTGATCGAGGGCAACAAGCGTTTCATCACCAACGCCACCGAGGCCGGCCTCTTCGTGGTCTTCGCCAAGATCCAGCCCGCCCCCGAGACCGGCCAGGGAATCGGCGTCTTCCTCGTGCCCGCCACGACCGACGGCATCGAGGTCGGCGTCAAGGACGCCAAGATGGGACAGGAGGGCTCACGCACCGCCGACGTCACCTTTAGCCAGGTGCATGTCGACGCCGACGCTCTGGTCGGTGACGGTGACGCCGGGTACCGGGCGGCGATGACCTCCCTGGCCCGCGGCCGCATCCACATGGCCGGCCTGGCTGTCGGGTGCGCGCGGCGTGCGCTGGACGAGTCAGTCGAGTACGCCAGCACCGCCACCCAGGGCGGGTCGGTGATCGGCGAGTTCCAGCTCGTCCAGGCGATGCTCGCCGACCAGCAGACCGGTGTGCTGGCCGGCCGCGCGCTCGCCCGGGAGGCAGCCCGTCTGTACGTCTCGGGCGAGGACCGCCGGCTCGCACCGTCGGCCGCCAAGCTTTACTGCACCGAGATGGCCGGCAAGGCCGCGGACCTGGCCGTCCAGGTGCACGGCGGCACCGGGTACATGCGTGAGGTGCCGGTGGAGCGCCTGTACCGGGACGTCCGTCTGCTGAGGCTCTACGAGGGCACGAGCGAGATCCAGCGGCTGATCATCGGTGGCGGTCTGGTGCGTGCGGCCCGCAAGAGGCTCGCGTGAACCGCCCCCTCGAGGGCGTCACCGTCGTCGCGGTCGAGCAGGCCGTCGCGGCCCCCCTGGCCACCCGCAACCTCGCCGACCTCGGGGCCCGCGTCATCAAGGTCGAGCGCACCGGCGACGGGGACCTCGCCCGGGGGTACGACCACGTCGTCCACGGCACCGGCGCCCACTTCGTCTGGCTCAACCGGGGCAAGGAGTCCCTGGCGGTCGACCTCAAGTCCCAGGCCGGGCGCCGGGTCGTGCGCCGTCTGGTCGACCAGGCCGACGTGTTCGTGCAGAACCTCGCCCCGGGCGCTTCTGCACGACTCGGTCTCGGCGCCGACGAGCTCCGCGCCGAGCACCCCGAGCTGGTGGTCGTCGACCTCTCCGGTTACGGCGTCGGGGGACCGCTCGAGCAGCACAAGGCCTACGACATGCTCGTCCAGGCCGAGGCTGGTCTGATCTCGATCACCGGGACCGCGGACACGCCGGTCAAGACCGGTGTCCCGTCGGCCGACATCGCCTCGGGCCTGTATGCCGCCCAGGCCGTGCTGGCCGCGCTCCTGCGCCGGTTCCGCAGCGGTGAGGGCGCGTCCATCAGCGTCTCGATGCTCGAGTCGACCCTGGAGTGGATGGGACACGCGCTCTACACCCAGATGAGTACCGGCGCGGCACCGCCCAGGATGGGACTCAGCCACGCGTCGATCGCGCCGTACGACTCCTATCCCACCCTGGACGGCCAGGTGCTCATCGGCGTGCAGAACGACTCGGGCTGGCGCGCCCTGGTGACCGACGTGCTCGAGCGACCCGAGCTGGTGGACGACCCGAGGTTCACCACCAACGTCGGGCGGGTCGCCCACCGCTCCGAGTGCGACGCCGCTGTCGCCGCGGCCACCGCGACCTGGACCACCGCCGACCTGACCGACCGGTTGGCGCGAGTGGGTATCCCGGCCGCACAGGTCAAGACCCTCGACCAGGTCGTCGACCACCCTCAGCTGCGCTCGCGCAACAGGTGGCGCAGCGTGGGGACCGAGCACGCCGCCGACGTCCCTGCCCTGCTGCCACCGGCCACCTTCGCCGACGTCGAGGCGGCGATGGGTGACGTGCCGGCGCTGGGGCAGCACACCCGCGCCCTGCTGGCCGAGGCCGGCCTCGGCCCCGACGACATCGACCTCGCCATCGGCTCGGGTGCCGCCTGGCAGGCCGACCGCACGCCGGTCCCGGCCGGGACCGGCGCATGAACGACCACGGAGGAACCATGCTGGACGGACGCACCGCTGTCGTCACCGGAGCGGCCCAGGGCATCGGCCTGGCCATCGCCCGGGTGTTCGCCCGCCACGGCGCGAGGATCGTCATCGGCGACATCGACGCCGATGCCGCCGCCGAGGCGGCGTCCGCGCTCGACGGCGAGGCCATCGGGGTGCGCTGCGACGTCACGTCCTCAGACGACGTCGGTGCCCTGCTCGCGGCAGCTACCGACGCCTTCGGCTCGCTCGACGTGATGGTCAACAACGCCGGCATCACCCGCGACGCCACCATGCGCAAGATGACCGAGGATCAGTTCGACGACGTCATCACGGTGCACCTGCGCGGCTGCTGGAACGGCACTCGGCAGGCGGCCGGGATCATGCGCGAGCACGGGGGCGGCTCGATCATCAACCTGTCGTCGATCTCCGGCAAGGTCGGGTTCGTCGGTCAGACGAACTACTCGGCCGCCAAGGCGGGCATCGTCGGACTGACCAAGGCGGCCGCCAAGGAGGTGGCCCACCTGTCGGTTCGGGTGAACGCCATCCAGCCCGGTCTAATCCGGACCGCGATGACCGAGGCGATGCCGCAGAAGGCCTGGGACCAGAAGATGGCCGAGATTCCGATGGGCCGCGCCGGAGAACCCGACGAGGTGGCCGCGGTGGCGCTCTTCTACGCCTCGGACCTGTCGTCGTACATGACCGGGACCGTCGCGGAGGTCACCGGCGGCCGGCACGTTTGAGGCGTCGGGGACGATGGTGCCCATGAACGACACGATGCGCGCGGTCGTCCTGGACGCACCAGGTCCGGTCGACGCCCTGACGGTGAGGAAGGTGCCGCGGCCGGTGCCCTCGGACGGGCAGACACTGATCCAGGTGCGGGCCTTCGGACTGAACCGCTCCGAGCTGCACACCCGTCTCGGACTCGCCGACGGCGTGACGTTCCCCCGAGTGCTGGGCATCGAGGCCACCGGTGTCGTCGCGAGCTGCCCCAGCGGCCAGTTCGCCGAGGGCGCCCAGGTGATGACCATGATGGGCGGGATGGGGCGCACCTTCGACGGCGGTTACGCCGAGTACACGTGCGTGCCCGACGCGCAGGTGATCGAGTTCAGCAGCGACCTCGGGTGGGACCGGCTCGGGGCGCTCCCCGAGATGCTTCAGACGGCCTGGGGATCGCTGCACGTCGGGCTCGACGTCCGGGCCGGTCAGAGCCTGCTGGTGCGCGGGGGGACGTCCTCGGTGGGCATGGCGGCCGCGATCCTGGCCAAGAGACGCGGTCTCACGGTCCTGTCGACGACGCGTCAGGCGTCCAAGGTCGACGCGTTGAAGCGGATCGGCGTCGACCACGTCGTGATCGACGACGGCAAGGTGGCCGACCGGGTCCGGGGGATCGTCCCCGACGGCGTCGACGCTGCTCTCGAGCTGGTAGGGACGACCGTCCTGCGCGACACGCTGCACGCCGTGCGCCCAGGTGGCACGGCCTGCTTCACCGGCATGCTCTCCAACGAGTGGGTCGTGCGCGACTTCTACCCGATCGACTACCTGCCGCGGGGCGTCCGGCTCAGTGCCTACGCGGGCGAGGCGAGCGACCTGTCGTCGGCGGTCCTGCAGGAGTACCTGGACGCGGTCGCCGCGGGGGAGGCGCCGGTGCCGCTGGACCGCACGTTCGCGCTCGACGAGATGGCTGAGGCGCACGCCTACATGGAGTCCGGGCAGGCCGCGGGAAAGCTCGTCGGTCTCACCTGACCTGCGCTCCGGGCCGCGTCGGCGCGGCCCGGAGACTTGAGTCAGGAGGCGTCGGCGTCGAACTGGATGGCGCTCCAAGAGGCGCACAGGGGCGTCACGTGGTCGTTGACGAAGGCGACGTGGGCGGGTGCCTCGAGGTAGGCCTGCCAGGCGGCGCTGTCGGCGAACTCGGCGACGATAACGACCTCGGCGTTGCCGGGGTTGAGGCCGAGGTCGACGCCGGACCTGAAGGACTCGACGCCGTCGATCTGCGAGGGCAGCGCGCGCATCGCCGCGACGAGCGCGGTGCGCTGGTCGGGGGTCGCCTCGGGGGTGAAGGTCATGTTCCAGACGTGGGTGAGCATGGTTGCCTGCTTTCGGTGGTGGGGTGTCACGGGGTGGTTGTGGTGGTCTCGGGTGCGGCGGACCGGTCGAGCAGGTGGGAGACCCACGCGCTCAGGTCCGCCGCGATGGGCGCGGTGAGCGCGTGTCCGCCGGGGGAGCGTCGTGCGGTCAGGGTCGCGCCGGAGTCCTCGTGCAGGTAGCGCCAGGTGCGGTCCAGCAGGTCCGCGGGGATGACTTGGTCCTGGTCGCCGTGGGCGACGAACACGAGCAGGTGGTCCAGCCGGGCCGGGTCCACAGGGACGCCGGCGTCGAAGGGCAGCGTGCCGAAGAGCGTCGCCAGGCCGGCGAAGCGTGCCGGATCGGCGAGGGCGAGACCGCCGGCAAAGGCTGCGCCGCCGCTGAAGCCCACCAGCACCACGGAGCGCCCAGCCGGCGCGACCTCGTCGAGCCACGTGCGGAACCAGGCCATCGTCTGCTCGAGCGAGTCGGCCAGCGGCCGGCCGATGCCGCGATTCGCGAACCACGCGAACCCGCCGCCCTCGGCGATCGGGGCGCGGACGGCGGCGTAGGCGGACCCGGCGGGAAGGTGCGAGGCGAGACCGATGATGTCGCGCTCGTCGGAGCCGCGCCCGTGCAGCAGCACCACGAGCGGATCGGCCGCGGACGTCGAGCCCGACGTCACGACCACGGGACGGGATGGCAGTGCGGGCGCGGCGCCGGACATGGCTGCTCCAAATAGTTGTAGGTTCAATTAACCTAGTTGCCGAACGCCATGAATGCAACTGACCCTGCCAGGTGAAGGCGAACATGCCGGTGATGTCGCGACCGACGATCAGTGCCTGGACTGAGTCCGTCCCCTCGTAGGTCGAGGCGACCTCCATGTCGGTCAGGTGGCGGGTGAGGTTGTTTTCCAGCAGAAGCCCGTTGCCGCCGAACAAGTCGCACCGCTCGAGGCGGTTGGCGCCAGGGAGTCGCAGACTGTCGATCTCGATGTCGGACTGCTCGATGGCGCATGAACCGCGACGGGGTGAGAGCCAGATCTTTGATAGTCAACTCTGCCGGACTCGAGCTCATGGTGCGCGTGCTTCGTGCCCTTGAGGTTGGGAGTTCGTGCCCAACCTCCGACGAGATCGCGACAGCAGACACAGCCGACCGGACCAGGGTCCGCCTGTGGCCGGTTGCGCTTGGCCCGCGCGCAAGGGTCCTATTACGCGAATGCCTAAGACGCGTCGGGTGAGACGCCCTCGTGCGTCCTCCGTTCGACCTGCGGGTCGACCCACAAGACGCACCGGCCCCGACCTGCGGCTTTGGCGTTGTACAACGCGCCGTCCGCACGCCGCATCAGCTGCGCGGCACTATCGCCAAGTCGATGCTGGGCAATCCCGCATGACACCGCGGGCTCGGGTAGCGCTTGGACTGTCTTGCGCACCAGCGTCAACGCGTCGTCACCGTTCAGTCCGGGAAGAAGGAGAGCGAATTCGTCGCCACCGTGCCGGGCCAGCACGGCTGTGTGGGGCACCGCATCACTCCAGTGACTACCCAGTCGACGCAGCGCCCGATCACCCTCTGCGTGACCCCACCTGTCGTTGATCGACTTGAAGTGATCCAGATCCATCAGCACTGCCGACAATGCCGTTCCCGTGCGCTCAGACCCGGCTACCAGCTCTTGCAACGCAGTGTCGAAACCTCGTCGGTTGCGCAGTCCGGTCAGTTGGTCCTGGCTGGCGCGAGAAGCCCAACGGGCCAGACTCAGCGTCACCGCGGCGATCGCCACCACGATCACGTCCAGGCCAGCGATGTGCGCGACGGCGACGTCTCCGCGCGCGCCCAGCCCTGAAGTCACCCCCAGCAACGCGGTGCCCAGCTGCGCCAAGCCGTGGTGCAAGGGGAAGAAGAAGAATGCATCCATGGCGATGAACGTGATGATCACCGCCACCAGCAGAGCCGTGGTCGGATCGGGGCTGACGACCGCTGCCGCCGAGATCATTGCCGTCGCGACGAGGACGACCGCGTGGAACTGCGCACGGCTGAACCTTGTGCCCCACCGAGCCAACGCCAGCCCGACCGCTACGGCCGCGGCCGCCATAGCCACCAACAGCCACCTTCGAGCTGACGAGCCGTCCGCCCCAGCGGCCGCCAGCAACCCCGTGACGCCCCCGCAGATGTAGAACGTCGCAAGCGTGCGCGCCATCAGGCTCGGTGTGGCCACCTCGGGCGTGGCGTTGGACTTCACTGCCATCTGATCGACAGGTCAATCCACCAAATGAGGTATTCGACACACAAAACCCAGGGGCCGCGACGCCGCCAGCGGCGCTCACAATCGCGGCGAGCAGTTTGGCGTGCATCCATCTGGCGAACTCTCGACCGGCACCACCCGCTTCAGCTGATTTACCTGACGGTGCGTCCACAGGGTCGTAATGTCGGCTGTACACCCGCATGTCCGACCGTGGACCTCACTGGTGCGGTCACCAGATGCCGAGGTGATCCAGGGGGCGGTAGCAAATGGTCCAGTTTCCTCCGCCGGGCTTGCGCTCGATCTACCAGCCGGTTGTCGACTTGCACAGTGGAGAAGTTGTCGGGTATGAGGCGTTGATCCGCGGACCAGTGGGAGGCCCTGGCGAGTCGGCCGCAGCTGTCCTGTCCTCGGCAACCAGCCGTGAGGAGTTTGTGGAGTTGGACTGGCTGTGCCGTATCAGCGCGGCCCGTGGGGCGTTGGAAGCTGATCTAGCCGCCGACCTCGCCTTGTTTCTGAACACCGAACCGGCCTCGTTCGCAGCACAGGCTCCCCGGTCAGCCAGGCTGTTGCACCAGGAGTACCTCGATCGCAAGCAGCCGGTTGTCGTCGAGGTGACCGAGCGAAACATTGCCTCAGATCCGCGGGCACTTCTGCACTACCGCGACCTGATCAGACGCAACGGTTGGCTCCTGGCAATTGACGACGTCGGATCCGACCTGGCATCCATCGCGCTGATGCCACTCATCGACCCTGACGTCATCAAGCTGGACATGTCGATGGTCCGAAACACCCCCGGTCGGCGCACGGCGCAGATTGTGAGCGCGGTCCAGGCTCACGTGGAACGATCGGACGCCATCATCGTCGCTGAGGGAATCGAGACCGACCGGCAACTGGACTTGGCCCGATCGCTGGGTGCTCGCCTTGGACAGGGCTGGCTGCTCGGACGCCCCGCACCACTTCCCACCTCCGCAGCGACATCGACGCGTGCACGCGTCGATGACTCGACGAGTCGCCGCCATCAATGGCGCCGGCCCGTCGACAACCACGACCCCGTCACGCCGTGGGCGCTCGTGTCAGGGCACCCGGCAGTGCGAACGGCGACGGCTCCGCTGATCCGTGCCTTGAGCGCGCACGTCGCCGATCAGACCCGCGGATGCGGCATCTCTACCGTCGTGCTGGTCACGGGCCCCGGGGTGGACGACGCCACCGTTTACCGGGACATTGCCCAGCGCGCGTTCATGGTCGGCATCCTCGGCCCGCACGCTTCCGGGCTCGATCTCGACCGTGTCCGCACCGTTGATCTCGAGCCCGACGATCTGCTCGCCCGTCATCATTGTGTCGTGGTCGTCATGGCTCAGTTCGCGGTGGCGCTGTTGGCCGTTTCCGATCAAGCCGTAACGCCGAACAGCGAAGACCAAGAGTTCAAGTACGTGCTGACCTACGACCGCGACATCGTGGTCAGTGCCGCCCGCATTTTGCTGCGTCGAATCTCTGGGGCTGACGACTCGCTGCCCGTCTGAGCGCTCATGCGGTCAACTGCCCTGGCATCGCCACCGGGCAACCCCGCTTGCAAGGGGGCGGTGTCGCCTGCGTCAGTCTTGGTCGAGCACGTCTTGAACTTCTCGGCGCATCTGGTCGTGTGATCTGCGGATCCCACTGGTTCTGCTGAAGTGCAGGACCACCTGTTCCGCGATGACGATCTCGCTGCTGTGGGCGCGGGCCGCTGCTTCGTGCAGCAGATCGTAGGCGGCGTCGTCGGACACGCCGAGAATCCCCATGAGCAGGCCGCGGGCCTGTGCGAGCAGGTTCAGCCGTTGTTGCACCGGATCGGTCTGATCGAACTCCGCGACGACGGCCGCGAAGGCACGGTCGAGCTCGCTGCGCTGGGACGCCGGGGTCAGGTCGATGAGGTAACCGACGACAATCTGACCTTGCTCCTCGTCACCGTCGATGACCTGTCCGACACCGAGCACCGACAGTGTGCGACCGGCGCGAGTCACGATCCGGTAGAAGTGCTGGTAGGAACGTCCGCCGATGATCGATTCCATCACCGCGGCCATGGTGGCTCGGTCGTCGGGGTGCTGGAACGCCGTCAGGACGTCGGTCGTGACGGCCACGTCGCTGGCGAGCCCGAGCATGGACTTGATGTCGTCGGACAATGTCCACCGGTCGGCCCTGATCTCATAGCGGAAACCACCGGCCGGCATGTCCCTGCCGTGGGTCACAGCGCGGATGTGGCGCTCAGCTTCACCTCGCACGACACGACCTCATCACTGATTTGGAAGTCCGGCAAGGTTCCCGAGCCAAGTCGGGTAGCAACGCATCTGTACCTCGACGAGCTTGGACTAGCGAACCGGCCAAACCCCCAGGTCGCGTCGATGCACGTGCGAGACCTGCCAACTCCTCGTGCGTGTGCTCGAGCGTGGACGGTTCGACAAGATCACGGATCAAGTCCTGACCAACGACTGTTGGTCCGTGAGGGCCGCCGGCGCGGCGCCCGGTCAGCTGCCGGTCACGGCCACGCCCAGCCCTAGCAGTCGTCGCTACGGAGTTCATCCGACTGCCTCCCACCGAGTTTCCCAGGGTTCGGTCGCGCCGTTGCGCTTGTCTCGCTCAGCCGCGTCAGTCGTCGGGCAGACGCAAGCTGTCCGGCACCCCAACTTCGGCCCGTCGATCGCCGGAGTCCGCCTCGATCACGAGAAGTGGTGCTCCGGGGTTGTGGCGTTCGTGGCGCCCCGTCCCTGCAGTCAGCCGGGTTATTCGCTACCGCAGTTGGATGAGATTGGTTTGATTTTCAACCAATCTGGGACGGGTGTGGGGCCGAATCACCGGTGACAGTCACCCACGACAGCATCTGAGGTTCCACCATGAGCATCACCACCGCCAAGCCCCGCACCAAGTTCTTCGCCGGCATCGCCGCGACC
>NZ_JBMGQR010000058.1:0-27092 GCF_049059935.1 Solicola agrisoli
GCCGCCGTCGCCGAGCTCGAGCTGGCCTCGACGACGATCAGCATGATGACCGATCTGGGCCCCACGGTGGTCGCCC
Source organism: Solicola agrisoli (assembly GCF_049059935.1). Lineage (NCBI taxonomy): Bacteria > Bacillati > Actinomycetota > Actinomycetes > Propionibacteriales > Nocardioidaceae > Solicola > Solicola agrisoli. Next base: position 77 of record NZ_JBMGQR010000058.1, read on the forward strand.
GCAGCACCAGCGACCTGGGCCTGGCGCTGGCCGACCTCGAGGTCGCCTGCGGGGAGGGCCCCTCGTTCGACGCGTTCCACCACCACCGACCCGTGCTGGCCAGTGATCTGACGTCCGAGGAACGCCGGCACTGGACCGAGTTCGCCGCCGGCGCGGTGCGACTGGGCTGCGCGGCGATGTGGACCTTTCCCCTGGGCGTCGGCGCGGCCCGTCTTGGTGTCCTGCTGATGTCGTTGGCGACCGTGCAGGCGATGACACCGGACCGCACCCGTGCCGCGCTGATGTTCGCCGAGGTGGCCACCGAGATCGTCCTCGACGTCGAGGGCGGCCGAGCCGACGTCACCCGCGACGCTGCCATCGGCCGCGTCGTCGACCTATGAGCCGAGGTCTACCAGGCCCAGGGCATGGTCATGGTCGACCTCGACACCACCGCGACCGACGCGCTGGTGCGCATGCGCGCCCATGCCTTCATACGCGACCTCGACCTCGCCACCTTGGCCAGGAGCATCACCGACGGCACGGTGCGCCTTGCCTCCTTCTGAACCCACCGGCTCCCACCACGGCGCCAGGAGAATCCCGTGATCGACACCACCGAGCTGGGCAGGATCTTCGTTCAGGCCGCCGACACCCTGGTCAAGGACTTCGACGTCGTGGAGTTCCTCCACGCGGTGACCGAGACCGCCGCCCGCGTCAGCGGCGCCGCCGCCGGCATCATGCTGGCCGACCACCGTGGCCAGCTGCAGTACGTCGCGTCGTCCAACCACGACGGACACGCGCTGGAGATCCTCCAGCTCAGCCTCGACCAAGGACCATGCTTCGACGCCTACGCCTCCAAGGCACTGGTCATCAACACCGATCTGACCGCATCCCGGTCCGAGTGGCCGTGGTTCGCCGAACGGGCCGCCGACGGCGGCTACAAGTCCGTCCACGCGTTCCCCCTGAGGTTGCGCGACGACGCGGTCGGCGCCATGGGGCTCTTCAGCGGATCGGCGTCGGCGTTCACGTCCGACGAGGCCGCCACTGTCCAGGCACTCGCCGACGTTGCCACCATCAGCATCCTCCAGGACCGAGCACTCGCCCGGGCCGAAGCCCTCACCGAACAGCTTCAAGGCGCCCTGAACAGCCGCATCATCATCGAGCAGGCCAAAGGCGCAGTCGCCATGATCGCCGGCGTCACCGTCGAGAAAGCTTTCATCATGATGCGCACCCGAGCACGAGGACGCGGGCAGAAGCTGACCGACATCGCCCAAGCCGCCGTCGACGACCCCCGAGGCACAGCCGGGTGGTGGCGCCAGTGATCTACCAGCGATAGCGGGCACCGAAGCTTCTCCCCGGCACGTAGCGTGACCGTGAGGGGAACCCCGACCGGGGCCACTCCCCTGCTGGTCGGGGACGGCGGCCGACGTCTCGCAGGGGGTCGACTAGCGGCGACACTGAGGGACGCAACCGTCGCTCAGTACGCTTCTGGTGACGAGTGACTACGACCCTCTCGAGCCAACCGTGTGGGGCCGCTGGATGGCCGACCATCGAGCCACTATCCGTGCCTTGGTGGCGGTCTTTCTCGCCGCGACCGTGGGCGCGACAATCTTCGCCTTGGTGAACGGCTCCTGGACGAGTGCTCTGGTGCCATTAGTAGCCGCGGTCGGCGGCCTCGGGTGGGGATACAACCTCGCCGTTCACAACCCGAGGATGGTTGATCGGTACGACCAACGATCCGACAGAGCCTAGCGAAACGCGAACTTCTACTTGAGCCTCGCGACGGTCCGTCCCGGACTAGATCCTCCGCGGAACGACAAATGCTTCTCGAGGGACCCGAACACGGCCGCGGGTATCAGTGACGGATAGCTGAGACACGAACGTCTCGGGACCCCCGCGCGACGAAAAGCGTCGCACTCACTGAGTCCCTGCGCCCCTGCCTTCGAGTTCACTGGTAGGAATTGCCCGCACGGGCACACCGCGTCGAGCTGCCACCGCTGCGGCGATGTTGCGTGCTCGGGCGTCCTCCTGCGGCCCATGGCTGTAGTACTCGACGACAATGCCATCGAGGTTCTGTTCGAAGTCGAACCCAACGACGTTGATGCGAGCGCGTGCCATTCGGTTGATGGTGTTGACGCCGGCTCCGAACATGTCACGGCAAAGGTGCTTGCCGTCGGCAAGGCCCACCCGCTCGGCCAACCCCCGCTCGCTCAGGAATACGCGTAGAGAGGGCGGCACATCCCCTCTCCACCCGACAACAACCTGGCCACCATCCCTGGGGTCCACCATTCCGCAGTACTGGTTGACGAACGAGTCGTGCTCCAGCGCAGCCAGCAGCTCGGAGATCACCGGGTCGTGATCGCCTGCACCATCAGTTCCGTCATCACTTGCCATGTCCCCACGATCCACCACCGCTGCAGCCTGCGTCCCCCGATTTGCGGTCAGGCCTACGCTTCGACGACGTCAGCGAACTAGCAGCCCGAAGGCTGCCGCCGTCTCGACTGGCGGGGAACCCCAGGCGAACCACGACAAGGAGTGGAAACCCGCATCGAACGAATGAACCTGTAAGCCGCGAGGTCTGCACTGACTTAGTACGACGGCAATGGCCGATCATCAATGTCTAACGGCGCCACTCCCCCGCTAGACGCTCACAGACGCCGGCGTCCCGTAGGGGATCGTCACGCGGAGCGTGACCATAGCGGGATCCTCATCTGGGTTGATCTATCGGTGGCTGGAGCAGTAAGACGTCGTACTCGGAGAAGTGCATTGACCCGGTACCCACCTGCGGTCAGGGTGTCGAGAATGGCCGACAATCTCGGGCAGTGCGACGACGGCTATGAGTCCGCCGAAGCCGCCTACCTCGACGCAATACGCGGAAATGGCTCGCGTGAAGATCTCACTGCGCTCGCGCAGGCGGTCGCCCGCCGCGCTGATGCTTGGAACACCCAGGCTCACCGCGAGTTCTTCGCCACGGGCGAGCCTGCTGACCTCGATGCCCTCACCGAACGGACTGAGGTGCTCGCCGAGTTGTGGTCCGACATAGCAAGCGCCCACGAAGCTGCGACGGGCCGAGGGACCTGACCATCGAGTATCAAATCGCGCCACCGCTGCCGAGCGCGTCGCACCGGTGACCATGCCGCGGGGAGGGAGCCGCTCGCGCTCGCCCGCCGAGGGATCGCCACGCGGAACAGCTGAGCAGCCTTCTAAGCGGTGGACGGAGTTACCTCTCCTGGCGGAGACGAGGCCGCGTCTCCCCGCAAAGCAGCTGGCAGCCAATCAGGCGGGGCGAGCCGCATCTGCAGTTTTGAAGCCACTGTTCAACCAGTAGAGGATCCACCCGCTCAGAACCACCCCCGCCGCGGTCGAAGCAGCAAGGACTCCCCCTCCAGCAATGAGCGACACCGCGACGGAACAGCCGTACGCCGTCGCGAGCGCGGACAACACACGGGCAACGACTGCTGCCCCGCTGACAGTCCCAGCGCCGTGGTCGCGGGCAGCCGCCGCTGCAAGCGCCGCCACCGCCAGGATGCCCGCCGCCAGGCCCAGCAAGTCCCCGGGCGCGGTATAGAACAGCAGGGCACAGAGCGACAGAGCGATCGCTCCAACGACCGCCAACAGCACCGCGCCCAGGCGCGCCTGCAACGTTCGCTCATTACCCCGTCGGGTGGTGCCACTGATGGTCATGCAGCCATTGTGCTGAAGGCAGACACCCAGGGCAGGCAAATCCGCACGCCTTGGGAAACCGACTCCCCGCGCACCGAAGGGCCAGACCGGCGGCAGTTCGAGGTCACATGACGAGCCCCTCGGCGGGCCGCCGCGCCTGACCGTTCCAACTCCAGTCCATCTAGGGAACTCTCCGCCACTACTCACCACCGACGCACTGTCTTCGACCCGCACAGGATCGCCAACCGGGCGTTCGGGGCTGACGCTAGTCGGCGAGCATGCATTCCTCTGTGTAGAACTCTGGGTCAGCTCGCCTAATGCCGAGCGCGGCGCAGTACTGGTTCAGCAGGTCGAGGTCGAATCGGTCGGTGATCTTGCGGGCCGTGTACCTGGATGTGTCTTCGAACGGCTGCGGCTCCCCGCCGAGATCCCAGTCCCACCGGCTCTGATAGCTCGCCTGGATGGTCCGGTAACGCTCACCAAACTCCCCCGGAAAGTGAAGCCAGAACGCACGAGAGCCGTAATTGATGATGCGGCGGTCCCTCACGATGTGAGGCGTGAAGTGAGTCTTCAGTGACAGGGCATTGGCTCGGCGGCCCACCACATCGGTGTTGTAAACGTCGGCGCCGGCGCTGAAGAGCGCTGTCCACGGCCCCGTGGTGCCCACTAGCAAAGTGCGTGACCGCGGCGGGTTGACTGCCGGGTCGAGGCGCTGCAGCGCCTGCGGAAGCGGTGCCCGAAACCGCTCCGTCGCCTTGCCAAGACCATGGAGCCAGTCGGTCATCTCAGCGGCGGCCGTTCCAAAAGGTAAGCGGACGAACCAGATGGGTTCGGTCATCGGGAGTAGTCGACCGCCAAAGAGCTGAGCGTCGGCAGGAGCGGCTTCGGTGCTGTCGTCGTGCCCGAGGAGCTCGAACAGAGTGTCGCGCTTTTCCCCGTCGGGGAGGGCGTTGGCGATGGCCGTGAGAGGGGACTTCCAACCTTGGGGCATCCCCACCCAAGAGAGCACCCCCACGGCGTCGTCGAAGACGTCCGCGTCCGAACCGCCCGTGAGCTGCGCCTCGATCCAAGGCAACGAGGCTTTGCCATGAGCAATCATTCCCCAGCACGCTTGGGTCCGAACACCAAAATCTTGAACACTAAGAGCCCAGTCATGCTGCGCGATGTAAAAGCTCAGCGGCTCATCGAAGTCGGACAGCTCAACTGGAACATTCTTGGATCCGAGTGCGACGTCCTGGGGCAGCCGCAACACGTCACCTGTGTCGGACTGGGCGCCGGCCCCATCAACAGGATCGCCGGGGGTCGTCATGCGTCGCGCTCAGATTCAGACGCAGCCCCCTGACAAGAGCCCGACACGGTCTCTTCCTCTGTCCACGTCCCCCGGTAGCGCTCAACCTCCCCGCTCAAGTAGTTACTACCGAGTGCCCGCGCTGGGTCCTGCAGTTCATCCGGCCTCAGACAGTCCACACAGATCCCCGTTCGTTCAAATCCGCCAAGCGCTGGCCGTACGGCTTACAGCTCGACGGGATGACCAGTGCCTATCGAACCAGATGTGCTCGGGCCATGAGACCGGTTCAGGCGCCGCACCGGCACCAGAGTCGGGGTCAATCGGCCGAGTAGCACTGGACCGAGCAATCAACTCGGCCAAGCTGATAACCGTTGTCCCAGCCGAGGCCTCACGCGGAGCGTGCCCTCAGCGGGAACCTCAGACGGAGCGTCTCCATAGCGGGAACCTCGATTGGCGCAGTTCCCTTGCCGGACGCCGAATCAAGGTGTTCGACCCGTGGGCAATCCCCTGGCCGTGCACACGAGGCGGGCGCCCTCGAAACTGTCGTCGGCTAGGTCTGAGCCACCAACTCCGGCCCACCGCCGACCTCGCTCGAGCCGCTCACAGGCCAGACGTCCAGACGGTATCGGTCAGTCTCGGGTTCGTCATCCCAACGACTGCCGATCTCGCGAGCCACGCTGACCCCCCGGGCTGAACACCTCACACCGTGCAGGCCAGCGAACGGGATCGCGAACTCAACAAGATGATCGAACGAGCTGAGACCAAATCGTCCGTCGGGGAAGAGCAACGAGACCCGCGCGTCCACCTCCCATTGCAACGAGCTCGACGGCTCGCGGTCGATGTAGTGCACCTCGAAGGGGATTAGACCCGATCCTGACGCCGTGAAGACGAACGCGGACGACTCGTGCGCCCAACCCAACAACCCGCTCTGTGTGTTCGCGATTGCGACCCCGATGTCCGCCACTGGGCCGTGCCACACACCTCGACGAAGCTGTAGTCCACATAAATGTTCCCGTCGAATACCTTCACGCTGCCCCCGTAGGTCTCCCCTACATTGTGCTCGACCATCACGAAACCCGCGGCGATCTGTGCCCGATGATCTCAAGCGACGCATCATCCCAACGGCACTCGACGCAGGCCCCGTCCGTAGCGGGAACGACTATCGGGGTAGCCGGATGGTGGCGAGGACGGGGTTGTGGTCGGACGCAAAGGTGCCGACGTAGCGGCCCTTCGTTACGTTGACTAGCTGGTGCCATCGGTGCACTGCCGTTCCGCGCGGCACCCAGATCTGGTCGATCCGCCGGCCCGATTTCGCGACGTCGCGACGCAGCCCGTTGTAAGTGTTGATGCGGTGATTCAAACGCTTTTTCGCGACCGTGACCGAGTCCACGAGGCCACGGTGACGAAGCTCGCGCGTGACCAATGGCGGATCTACCGCACGGAAGGTGTTAAAGTCACCCAGGTAAATGGCGGGGAGTCTTTGAGTCACCTCATCACGCTTGGCGGAGTCGTCGTCGAGGAGCTTCAAGTTTCGGAGTCGATGTTCCTCACCTGTGCGATCTCGGCTCGCGTTCGCGAGGTGGACCCCCACCAATCGGAAACGGCGGCCTGACTTGCGGTCGGTCATTACCGCATCACGGACCGACGCCGAGTACGCCGGACCTCGACCTGACATGTCGACGCTGAGTCGGTTCGGGTTGTACAAGATGTGGGGACCGCTGACCTCCGGATGGCGGACACCGTCCGATCGTCCGTGCGGGACCACCCGATACCCGGCTTTTGCGGCGAGCCAGCCGGCGGGGAACTTGGAAGGCGTGAGCACTGGCGTCCCGTTGCGAATGCGGTAGTTCGACGCGTTGGCTTCCTGCAGCACGACCACGTCGGCTTTCGTGCGTCGCAGCAGATCCAGAACCGTCTTGCGCCGCGGCTTCCACGACCGGCGGCCCCCTGCGGTCTTGGCCTTCTCCACGTTGAACGTCGCGACGGTCAAGGACTGAGGCGCCGTTGCGGCCGTTGTTCTCAAGCCAACCGACGCATCCGCGTAGGCCGGGATCAGCGGAAGCACCAGTCCAACCGCCAGAGCGACGACCGGCGCGACACGCCGCCAGCTCCCCAACCTGGTCCCCGAGCCCATGGCCACGATTATGAGTCCTGCCTCCCGTTCGCGCCCTCGAATGAGCAGAAGGAGCTTTTGGCATCGTCGGCGTCCATGGCCTTCACTCCGCACTCAAGCGAGTCGCGGTCCGCGCTCTCCCTATTGGCCAGTAAGAAGCGAGCGAGGAGTGTTGGGGGCGCTAGGCGAAGCCGTCCCACAAGAGCACCCATGCGGCGCCGGCGAAGAAGACGAACGCACCGAGCCACGCACCGCGCGAGTAGCTGGTGACCTTGGCGTCGCTGCGCGTTCGACCGGTGGACTTGTCGGCCCATCGAGTGATGCGCTCACGAAAGATCAAAAGCGGGATGTCTGTCACGATGGCCAGAACTGCGACTGGCAGCGCCCCGACGTTAAAGGTCACAACCGTGCCCCGTGGTCGTCATCCGACCCGTCGTTCGGAGCCTGGTTGCGGAAAGCCCGCAACGAGAACGGCACGATGAACACGGCAGCAACGCCGCAGAAGATGAAAAAGACGATCTCAGCTGTGCTCACAAATCCTCCCGGATAAGAGTTCATAGTGTCTCGTGCAGAACCTTGGCCAGCGACCGATGTGCAGGACTCAGACGACAGCGCGCGTGACCGCTGGGGAACGCCTACCGGCGCCACTCCCCCGCTAGTCGGCCACAGACGCCGGCGTCCTTTAGGGGATCGGTCTTCAAGGTCTCTACGCTTTTGAGCGATGCACTCCGGTTGTCGGTCAGAAACTGCTCGAGAGACGGACGCCTCAACTGCTCCGGTCCACAAACCCGCCACTCGATGCGGACAGATGCCCCTCGCCACGAAGTCCGCCACACCCGCGTGGTGAGCTATCGATCTGAGCGATAGACCCGACTTTCCTGTCCAGCCGTCAATGGCGCCACCACGGACAACTCGGCTTTGGTGAGGTCGAGCGGGAACCGGCGGGTCCCGTCCCGTGGACGCCGTACCTGGCGTAGGCGACCGTTCGCGCGCCGTTCCCACCGTCGACCGTTGTTGTCGCTCGCTCGGATCTCGACCGGGCGACTCTCGGTCTCGATCGGCATACCTTCGCCGTCCAACTCGACCTTGATGGGCAAGTGACGGCTGATCTCTTCGCCCGGGCGAAGGATTGGCGCTGATATCGAATCGGTCCACCGGTCACCGTCACTGGACTCGGAGTACAGCGCGACGCCGACGTCGTAGAGGGCAGCGTCGCTCGCGTTCACAACCACTACTCGCACCATTTGCACACCCCTACCGTTCTCGGGCGGATACGCGGCCACCAGTTCATCGATGAAAGACGAGGCCTTTGAACGAGCGAACAACGCCCTGGCGCCAAAGTTCTGAGCACGAGCGACTCTCTGCCGAACTCTGGTTCGTAACCCGACCTCCTCCTCGGGCAGACCTTGCAGCGCGATTACAAACTGTTCGGAGGTGTCCACCCAAGCGGACACCTGAGAGATCTGGCGTTGGGAGTCCAGACGCCTGTTTCGGACGAGTACCAGCAAGGCGACCGACGCCGCGGTGACCGCCGCAAGGTCCGATGCCGCGCCGAGAAGGTCACTGTTCATGGACCAATCCTGGCAGAGGCGGCTGGCAGTTCACGTGCGCTGGGAGGGCAAGCGCTCGCGATCACGAACCTTGGCCGGGATCGCCAGAGGCGCCCTGACGAGCTCAAGGTTTTGAGTGGCGCGTTACCCCTACCGGGAACGCCCTACGAGCAGCACTGGGCCCTTTGGGCCGCGAGGTCGACGCCGTGGCCAGAGATTATTGAGGCGGCGGTCATAGCCCAGTCATGCCCCGGCGCCGTTTGCCCGCATTGCGGACAAGACCTCGAGCGCGAGGTCTCGTGTCTGGGCTCCGCCCTTGTCGTCCACAAACGCGACTGGGAGTCCTAACCCCACCGGAAGGCGGTGACGGATAGCGATGCCGTTGAAGGACAGGAGCATCGTGCCGAGGAAGACGAACACGTAGGTCGACCCGACCACCGGAACAAACACGACCCGCGACGGTGCCGAATCCTGGCCGTCAAGGCCGGTCTGCGGTGCCAAGGGCACAAGCACAGGACAGATTTCCGCGACCGACGACTCCAGCGCGGCGATGAGCTCTACGGAGCACAGCTCGGGTGCTTGCTGTTCCCACATGACCTCGCGAAGCCCTTGGGCGAACGGGGAGTCGATTGTCCCCGGATCGATTCGCGCGAGCGCGCCGAGGGCCACCTTGGCAACCAGCCGACGACTCAGGGTCAGGTCGAACAGCAGGTTGGCCGTTACCTCTATGGGTTCGGTGGCGGCCTCAGCGCCATCCACGAGCTGATCAATTTGCTCGGAGGTCAGTCCAACCTTGGCACCCATCTGCTGCATCAGCCGCTTGCGTACCTCCTCGCGATCGCCGCGGAGCGTATACGTACGGGTCCCAGTGCCGGGGTCGTCGGCGGTCGATACCGGTTGCAGCTTGGGCCGACCAGTCCGCAGGTCCAGTTCGGCCGTCACCGACGGGTCGTCAGTCAGGTGTCCCCTCAGGAGGGTCCGGTTGAGTTGCTCGCCGGGCTTAAACAGCTTGCCTTCAATCTGGTGGCCTGAGCGGGAGTTGCACGCCGTGTGCGTTTTGATCAGTGCGCGACCGCCGAAGGCCTCGACGAAGATGTGGTCGCGGTTGACCTCGGTGCCATTAAGCCCCTGACCGCAGAACGGGCACAGGTCCTGGAGGTCACTCATGGGGGCAGTGTGACGCCGGGTGCCAAACCGTTCCGTCGGATGGACCCCGCCTGGATTAGGGGTGCGGCGGTGGGCGCTGCGCTAGCGTCGCGGCTGCCGGCAAGAGCCGCGGGCCGGGCGGAGCCGCCACGAGTGTGGGATGAGGTCGGCTCAGGCGGCCGTCACCGTCCTGATGAGGAACCGCTTGTGGCGCGGTGGGCGTGAGTCTTCTCGAACTACTAGGTTCGCCCGTCAGAATGGCTGCACGTCTCTACCGTTGGGTCCGTGCATACTCTCGGGCGATCGTGGCGGCGCAGAGCCAGTGTCATCGTGTTGGCGGTGATGCTCGGGTCAGGTGGCCTGCCCATGGTCTTCGAGATCGACGCCGCACATGCCGCGACGACGAACGTTGGGCCCGTTAAGCCGCTCACGTTCGCCACCTTCAACGTTCGCACGTCCGAGCGCGGTGGCCCCGCCTGGAAGCCCCGCCGGGCACGAGTCCTGAAGTTGATGCGCCGCACCAACGCCGACATCGTGGTCCTTCAAGAGGCCACCATGATCAGGCCCCGGGTTCGCCCTGACGGCGGCACCGCGACCCCACCGCTCGACCGGTTTCCCGCGCTGTGGCTTGCACGCAAAGCCGGGTACAAGGTGGTACCGGCCCCCCATCACCCCGGCCTGGCACCGTACTACTGGCACGACGGCGCCCAGATCCTCTACCGGCCCAGCCGGCTGTCACTGAAGGTCAACACGTGCAGCCCGTACAAGCGACCCAGCCAGAAGATCGCCGACTTTACCGACCGCGCCTCTGGCCGATCGCTGCGAGTCGTCGGCATGCACCTGTTCCACAAGCAAGGCAAGAAGTTCGAACAGATGCGCGTCCGCAGCCTGCAGCACTACGACCGCTTCGTGCGCGAGTGCATCACGCCCGTCAGAGACACGACACCGACAGTGTGGCTCGGTGACCTCAACACCACCAAGACCACCCGGGGCACCTTGGTCGGCGACGAGCTCCGCTCACGGGGGCTGCGAGACAGCGTCAAGCTGGCCAAGAACCGGTCCTACACGCAGCTCAACACCTTCCGCCCCGGACGGACGGTGAAGCGACAGGGCAAGCGCATTGACCAGATCTGGGTCCCGACAGGCACACAAGTCCACCGCTGGACCCAAATTGTCGACATCAAGAACGGGCGGTACTCCGCCGAGCCCGGCAGCGACCACAACCCCGTCGTCGCATCCATCACCCTGCCCAGATGAGCAGGTAGGTGCAGCCGGATGGGCAGATGAGCGAGCCAGGCACAGACAAGGGTTCTGGCGCCGACAGTCCACACGTCACCATCAACGGCGCAGACGACCCCACATTGCAAGCGAGCACCGCCGAGCCGGCACGCACATTGAGCACGACTGTGGTCGCGATCCGCCTGCTCGTCGTCGCGACCGTGCTGGCGGCTTTGCTGAGCCTGACGGCTGCCGCTGTGCTGATCTTCGTCTTCGCGCTGTTCACCCTCGCCCGGGAGGAGGAACTGAATCAGCAATGCGATCAGGCCGTCAACCAGCTGATTGACTGCCGCCCCCCCCCGCCGGTGTCCGGGCAGCGGCTGCCGTTCCGCAGGGGATCCTCTGGTGGTGAGCAGACGGCTGAGGCGACCAAGTCTGACCGCTCCTCCCAGCGCTCAGGTCAAGTTGTCGCCGGGCGCAATGAACGCCACCAGCGAGTGCACGGCGTGGTCATCGAGGTTCGTGCGGTTGCGGTCGTAGCGCATGGTCGTACGTGGCTCTGCGTGTCGCGCCAGATCCTGCACCTTGCGCAGTGAGGCCCCGGACTCGAGCGCGTTGGTGATGCAGCTGTGTCGGAGTACATGCGACGTCACCTTGGTCTCGATGCCAGCGCGCTTGCTCATGGTTCGGATGATGGTGTTCAGCCCAGATCGCTTCATGGCTCGGCTACCGTCGCCGACCAGCAGCAGGGGGCCCGAGGTGCGGCCGTCAGCGGCAACCTCGAGGGCGCGGACCACCGAAACAGGTAGAGGCATCCTGGCCGGCACGCCGCCCTTGCCGACGAACTCCAGCACGCGATGTCCGCGCAATGTCTTCTCGAAGTTCTGGCACTGAATCGAGCACGCCTCGCTGGCGCGCAACGCCATGCAGGCGAGCAGGAACGCGGCAGCGCAGTAGCGGCCACCCATCTCCGAGCCAACCGTCAGGAACGCACGCATCTGATCTCGATCGAGTCCGAGCGTGTCGCTCAGACCCGTGGGCACTCTTGGGCGGCGGGCGTAGACCGCAGGGTCTCGCACCACTGCCCCCTCGTAGGCGGCGAACCGGTAAAAGCCGCGAACCGGGGTGAGCGCTGTGCAGGTGCTGGACGCCAACATGTTCAGGTCGATCAGCAGGTGCTGGATGTACCGCTCGACGTCGGCACGCCTCACCTGAAGCGGGTCCAAGCCACCCACGGAGCACCAATCCAAGTAGCGACCCAGGTACAGCTCGTAAACCTCAAGGGTCCCTCGCGAGTACGGGAGCAAGTAGTCCCGCACCAGTTGGGCCAGCTCGTCGCTCAGATGCCCGGTCTTCATCAGCCCACAGAACTACGCGGTCAGCACGGACGTCTACAACAACTTGCTGTCTACGGGTGAGTCCGACAGTCTGCCCAGACGGTCCGGGATCACCCACCCGCCGTTCGGAGTGCCACATGGTCATCGGCGTCATCGTCGGCCTAGTCATCGTCCTCGCCATCTTGGGCTTTCTGCTGCCCAAGCTCTCGAAGCATCCAGAGCGAGCCACCCAAAAGACAGCCAACGCAGGCGGCAACGTCGCCGGCAAGATGCCCGGCTTCCTCGGCCGCTGGGGACGTAAGCCCTTCAGCTCCACATCGAAGTGGGCTGGCAAGGGCGCCTCTGCCGGCCGCAAGGGTCGCGGCAAGACGGGCGTCTGAACCGTCCTTCAATTGTCACTCAGAGCGTGACCATAGCGGGATCCTCACGTGGGTCATCAATGACGCACCACTAGTTCCGAGGGTCGCTCTCCTGGCCTTCTGAGTGGTCGTTGCGGTGGTCTGCATCCGCAGTTTGTTGGATGCCCGCCGTGGACCGGCGAGCGCGCAGACGGCGGACGAGGCTGCGCACCATGCCACCCGCCAGCCCAACCCCCATGGCGAGCAATAAGTCCGCCCAGTACGGCCAATCCAGCGCCTCGATCAAAGGCATGAGCACGATGATCGCCACCGACACCATTGCGCCGATGCGAAGCAGTCGACCAAGGGGGAAAGCCACGAAGTCGTCCGGTTCGCGAGTCGGGTATGGCATCAGAGGTACCTGCCAGTGACATACCACCATGTAGTCGCGATGGCGCCAGGAGCGAATGCGACAGCCCCGACAGCGGCTAGGGCCATCGACCCGCCGAGTACGCCAATCAGCGTCAGGAACAACCCTGGCAATACCACGCCCAGGTTGTACCAGCTCCAGAAAGCTCTCCGCCTGTTCGGCGGATGGTCCGGCTCTGTCATTGGTCATCCACCTCGGGCGTGCGTCGAGCGCGCTTCCCCAAGGTCCACGCGACCATGAACGCGACTGCCGCAGAGACTCCTGCGGCTGCTGGGAACGAGGCGTACCAAGGCCAACCCATGCCTTCCCCAAAGAATGGCTGTGCGAGCCAGATGGTCCCGAAGGCAGCGACGTACACCCAGAACTGGTACCAGGACCACTGACCCGGCTTGTGTTCACTAGTCACCCGAGGACGACCTTCGGCTACGTCGTGCACGAATGGCCGGCTGTATCCACGCCACCCACAGGAACCAGCTCACCCCTAGCGCCCCGATCACACTGCTCAGCAGTGACCAGATGGACACTTCGCCTAGGAGGTTGAACACTGCCCCCAGCCCGATCAGCAGTGCGTAGGCGACTGCTATGGCCAGCAGCCACCCTTTCAGAAAGCCCGGCACGCCACTGGGCTCGGTGCTGACCGTCGTCACAGGCACTGTTTCGTCAAACACCCCACCTGCCTCGCTTATGGCACCCCTGAGGGTCTGAGCGAACGTCTGCACCCGAGGCAGCAGGAAGATGCTGATGGCGCCGTCGCGGGTCTGAATGAACAGTCGTTTTCGGGGCACGGGACCGCCGCGCTTGACCGAGACATCCGTGATTTCTCGCACGGGCACCTCGACAGTCGTGTCACCTCCCAGTGACCTCTCAAATCCATGAGGGGCAAACTTCAGATTGGTGGCCGTCAGGGTCAGCTGCCCGCCTAGGGCGCGCCACCCTCGGAAATAGTTCGCTCGGACCGTCTGCGGCAGGGCCAGGTAGGGCACCTCGTCATTGGACTGCACCCCAGAAAGCCTAGGGGTGCGGTCGTTTGTCCGGGGCGAAACGGTTCGCGACACAACGCGGCAGCAGACCAGCGATCTCGCCTTACTGGTCGATATCAGGTCAACCGGTCCCAACACTCACAGCGTGACCACAGGGGAACCCCTATCGGCGCGACTCCCCCATGCTATTGCTGACAGCGGCCAGCGTCCCGCGGGAGATCGTCGAGTTCAGGCGGTCGTCGCAACACCGTGATCGTGGAGGTGTTGTGGTGGTGGTTTCGACATGGCGGCAGGCGCGGCTGGAGCAGCAGGCCCGGTTCTGGGAGCTGGTGAGGTTGGGGTCGACGTTCTCGCAGGCTTGTGATGCTGTCGGTGTGGATCGACGTCAGGGCTATCGGTGGCGGCGCGCGTCAGGTGGGCGGCTGCCGGCGGTGCCGCGTGAGGTGTCAGGCAGGTTCTTGTCGCTTCAGGAACGGCTGCTCATCGCTGACCTGCGGCTGGCCGGTGAGTCGATGCGGGCGATCGCCGGCCGACTGGGTCGGGCGCCGTCGACGATCAGTCGCGAGCTGGCTCGGAACCACCCGGAGGTGCCCGGGTCTGGGTCGGTTCGTTCGCGGCGGTCGAAGTAAGCCCCGTATGCGGCGCATAAGCGGGCCGGGTTGCGGGCCCGGCGGCCCAAGGCCTTCAAGCTCGACGACCCGCAGCTAGCGTGGGCGGTCCAGGCCAAGCTCTGCTTGAAGTGGAGACCCGAGCAGATCAGCCTGCATCTGGCCAGGGAGCATGGCGAGCAGGGATCGATGCGCGTGAGCCACGAGACGATCTATCAGTCGTTGTTCGTCCAGGGCCGCGGGCAGCTGCGAACCGAGCTGCACCGCCACCTGCGCACCGGGCGGGCTTGGCGACGCCCACGAGGGTTCACCGGTGGCGCGAACAAGTCCAAGATCCCTGGCATGGTCTCGATCAGCCAGCGACCAGCAGAAGCCGATGATCGTGCTGTTCGGTGCCACTGGGAGGGCGAGCTGATCTTGGGGTCGGACTGCCGCTCGGCGATTGGCACCCTGGTCGAGCGCCAGACCCGTTACTGCCTGCTGGTGCATCTGCCCGACGGGCACGCCGCACCCAAGGTCCGCGACGCACTGGTGGCCTTGATCGGCACGCTCGGCCCGCACCTGCGGCGTTCGTTGACCTGGGACCAGGGCACCGAGCTGACCCAACACCAGGCGATCACGTTGGCCACCGACATGGCGATCTACTTCTGCGACCCCCACTCGCCCTGGCAGCACGGCAGCAACGAGAACACCAACGGCCTGCTGCGCCACTTCTTCCCCAAACGGCACCGACCTCTCGGTGCATTCGGCAGAGCACCTCGCAGCCGTCGCCGCCGAGCTCAACGGCCTCCCCCGCAAGACCCTGGGAAACATCACCCCAGCCCAAGCAATGGAACGACTACTCTCCAACCCCAACAGACCAGTCGTTGCGACGACCGCTTGAAACCGCCATGGTCACACGGGACGAGTCATGGGGATTCGTCCCGTGGCATCGCGGGTGGGATCAGGAGAGTGCGTCGACCTCCTCGAACAGGGCCTGGTTCAGGGTGAACGCGACCTTGACCTCGTCGAGCATGGCCTCGCGGGCGCCGACGTCAAGGGCCATCGCGTCGAGGCGGGCGCGGTACCCGTCCTTGTAGACCTTCGGCTTGGGGACGGCGGGAAAGCCGTAGAACGCAAGACCTGCACCGCCCTCCAAGTCGTGGACGCGGGACAGCATGCGCCCGACGACGCGACCGCCGGAGAGGTCGCCGAGGTAGCGCGTGTAGTGGTGTGCGACGAACGCACCGCCCCACCGGAGCCCGTGACTGGTGATGCGGTCGGCGTAGGTCCGTGCCGCGGCGCTGCGCACGTCCGTCGCCCGCCACTGCGGCCCCGCCCAGTGGTCGAGGTCAGCCTCGAGGGCTGCACGACGCTCCAGGCCTGGGTCGAGGACGGCGCCGACAAGTGGGTCGGCGGCCGACGCGGCACCCACCGTCTCGAGCGCGACGTAGACGACGTGCAGGCGGCGCAGGTACGCCGTGTACGCGGCCTGTCGGACCTGCCCGGCGGCGAGCGCCGTCGCGAACGGCGAGCCCTCGGCCTCCCGGTGCTGGGCTTGTGAGCCCTCGCGGAGGAGCTGGGACAACGGGAGCGGCGTCGGCGGGGCGACGAGTGCGGTCATGGCGACACCCTGACAGATGATGTGACGTCTCGTCACGTAGTCCTGACGATTCGTCACGTCGTACCGGATTATAAGTAAGCCTAGCCTGTGTTAGGTTCCCCTGACCTTGCATTGCCAAGGTCTCGTCCACCCGCATCCCGCAGCACCCATCCCGGAGACGCATGCCCGTCACGACCACGTACCGCCGCCGCTCGTCGACGGTGCTCGCCGCCGCGCTGCTCTTGCTCACGGCCTCCGGCTGCGGAGAGCTCCCGACGCCCGGACGCGCGCTCGACGCCGAGCCGCTCGCAGGTGGCGCCGCCACGCGGCTGGCCGACGCCACTCCCCTGGCCGACCCGGCCGCCTACGAGGGCCCCACGACGGCCACGCTCGACGAGTCGCCGATCGAGCCGGTCACAACGGGCGAGCAGCGGCTGCCCGCCCGAGTCACCGACGAGCAGGGCACCGAGGTCGTGGTCGACGACACGAGCCGGATCCTCGCGCTGGACCTCTACGGGTCGCTGTCGCGCACGGTGTTCGAGCTCGGGCTCGGCGACCGGGTCGTCGGACGCGACACGTCCTCGACGTTCCCCGAGATCGCCGATCTGCCGCTGGTCACCCACGGCGGTCACGAGCTGAGCGCGGAGTCGGTGCTCGAGCTCGCGCCCACGGTGATCGTCACCGACACCTCGCTCGGCCCGTGGGACGTCGTGCTGCAGATGCGCGACGCCGGCATCCCCGTCGTCGTGGTCGACTCCACCCGCGACCTCGACACCGTCGGCTCCCTGACGATGCAGGTGGCCACCGCGCTCGGCGTGCCCGAGGCGGGCCGCGAGCTGGCCCAGCGCGCGCAACGGGCCATCGACGCGACGCTCGCCGACGTCCGGGCCGTCGCGCCGCCGGAGGGCGAGCGCCTCCGAATGGTCTTCCTGTATGTCCGCGGCCAGGCCAGCGTCTACTACATGTTCGGCCAGGGCTCGGGCGCCGACTCGCTGGTCACGGCGATCGGCGGGCACGACGTCACGGCCGACATCGACTGGAAGGGCATGAAGCCGGTCAACGACGAGGGTCTCGTGGCCGCTCAGCCCGACGTCGTCCTGATGATGAGCAAGGGTCTGGAGTCCGTCGGAGGGGTCGACGGCCTGCTCGAGAAGATGCCTGCGATCGCGCAGACCCCGGCCGGACAGAAGCGCCGGATCGTCGACATGTCCGACACCCAGGTACTGAGCTTCGGGCCGCGTACGGCCGATGTCGTGGACGCCCTCGCGCGCGCCGTCTACGCCCCCGAGCCCACACCGTGACGCTCACCGTGCGCGCCGGCGCGCTCCAGGTCGGCCTGGTGATCGCGCTCGTGCTGGTCAGCGTCGTCGCGGCCGGGTCGGGCCAGCTCGACCTCTCCCCCGCCGAGGTCACGGGGTCCTTCCTGCACCGGCTTGGCCTCGACCTCGGCCCCATGCCCGCGCACCCCAACGGCGACGCGGCACTGTGGTCGATCCGGTTCCCGCGGGTCGCGATGGCGCTGATCGTCGGGGCCGCGCTGGCCTGCGCCGGCGCGCTCATGCAGGGCGTCTTCGGCAACCCGCTGGCCGAGCCCAGCATCGTCGGGGTCTCGGCGGGGGCGGCGGTGCTCGCCGCCGCGGTGATCGTGTTCCAGGTCAGCATCCTGGGGATCTGGACGGTGCCGGTCGCCGCGTTCGTGGGCGGGCTCGTCACCACGCTGGTCGTCTATGCGCTGTCCCGCGCGGACGGTCGCACCGAGGTCGTCACGCTCGTGCTCACCGGCATCGCAGTCAACGCGGTCGCCGGCGCCTGCCTGGCCTTCCTGATGTTCGTCGGCGACACCCAGGCCCGCGAGCAGATCGTCTTCTGGCAGCTCGGCAGCCTCAACGGCACCCGCTGGCCCTACGTCGGGGCCGCCGCGCCGCTGTGTCTGGTCGGCATCGTTGGGGCCCTGCTGCTCGCCCGCCGCCTCGACCTTCTCGCTCTCGGCGACCGCGCGGCACGGCACGTGGGTGTCGACGTCGAGCGGCTGCGGGTCGTGACCGTCGTCCTGGTCGCGCTGCTCACCGCCGCCGCCGTCTCCTTCTGCGGCATCATCGCGTTCGTCGGGCTCGTGGTGCCCCACCTGGTGCGGATGGTGGTCGGCCCCGCCCACCGCGTGCTCGTCCCGGCGAGCGCCCTCGGCGGCGCGCTGCTGCTCGTCGTCGCCGACCTCGTCGCCCGCACCGCCGTCGATTACGCCGACCTGCCCATCGGCATGCTGACCTCGCTCGTCGGCGGCCCGGTGTTCTTCTGGCTCCTGCGCCGCGCGCGCCGCTCCGCGGGGGGCTGGGCATGATCCGCGCCGAGCGCGTCGCGGTCGACCTCGGCGGGCGCGCGGTCCTGGACGGTGTTGACCTCGAGGTCGTCCCCGGCGAGGTCGTCGCTCTCGTCGGACCCAACGGCGCCGGCAAGTCCACCCTGCTCGCGGTCCTGTCGGGCGACCGCGCCGCCGCGTCGGGCCGGATCGTGCTCGACGGCGACGACCTCGACGACTGGCGGGTCGACGACCTCGCCCGTCGCCGCGCGGTGATGCTGCAGGAGCACCGCCTGTCATTCCCCTTCACCGTCGGTGACGTCGTTCGGATGGGACGCGCCCCCTGGCGCGGGCTGCCCGAGGAGGACGACGACGAGACCGTCGTCGCCCGCGCCCTGGCCGCCACCGACGTCGCCCACCTCGGCACGCGCACGTTCCCGACGCTGTCGGGCGGTGAGAAGGCGCGCACCTCGTTCGCCCGTGTGCTGGCGCAGGGCGCCGGCCTGTTGCTGCTCGACGAGCCCACCGCCGCGCTCGACATCGGCCACCAGGAGCGGGTGCTGACGCTCGTCCGCGAGCTTGCCGCGCAGGGGCACGCCGTCGTCGTCGTGCTGCACGACCTGTCTCTGGCCGCTGCCTATGCCGACCGGGTGTGCCTGCTGTCGGGCGGCCGCGTCCGCGCCTGCGGCACGCCCGCCGACGTCCTCGACGCCGACGTGCTGTCGGAAGTCTACGGCCACCCGGTCGAGGTCTTCGCCCACCCCGTCAGCGGCGACCTCGTCGTCCTGCCCCGCCGTTTCGCCGCCCAGCCCACGAGGAGCACCCGATGACCCGATGCCTCCCCGCCCTCGCGGTCGCGGCCGCGCTCGCCACCTCGACCGTCGCGCTGACCGGCGCCCCGGCGACCGCCGACCCACGCGTCACCGTCTCGCCGGCGTCGGGGGTCGCCTCGAGCGGACCCACGACGCTGCGCGTGACCGGCAGCGGGTTCCAGTCCGTGAAGGGAGGCTTCGGCGGCATCTACGTCTTCTTCGGGTGGGTCGACGACCCCGACGGCGGCTCCTGGCGCCCGAGCCGCGGCGGCGTCACCGGAGCGGACTACCGCTACGTGCCCGACAGCGAGGACCGCGAGAACCAGGGCTACCAGCGCTTCGTGGCCTTCCCCGGCAGCGACACCGAGTACGCCGCGAACGGCGGCACCATCGGGGCCGACGGACGGTTGTCGCTGTCGCTGGTCGTGCCCGGTGCGACGTTCTCCGCGCTCGACCGTGACGGGGCCACGACGCAGGTCGACTGCCGGGAGGTGACGTGCGGCGTGATCACGGTCGGTGCGCACGGCGTCAAGAACGCCCGCAACGAGAGCTTCACGCCGGTGTCGTTCGCGGCCGGCGAGTCCGGTGCCGTTGCGGCCGCGCCGTCCGCGGCCGCCACCGCGGCACCTGGGCAGGCGGCGGCCGCCGTCACCGCCGCCAAGCCGACGCTCGCGATCGACCAGGCGACGGCTGTCGAGGGACGGGTCCTCACCTTCACCGGGCGGGGGTTCCGCGCGGGCGAGCAGGTGGTGGCGACGCTCGACGACGGCATCGCGTCCGTCGGCCCGCTCACCGCGGGACAGAGCGGCGAGGTCGCGGGTGTCCTGCAGATGCCCGCCACCACCCTCGCCGGCAGCCACTTGCTGCGCCTCACCGCACCGGCCAGCGGCGCGTCGCCGGTGCTGGCGTTCGACGTCGCCGCGGCGCCCGTCGCTGCCACGACGGACGACAACGCCGAGGCGGCCGCCACCCCGGCGGGCACCGTGCGCGCCCGGTGGTTCCTCGCGCTGTCGGTGCTCGTCCTCTTGATCACCACGGCAGTGTCGCTGTGGCGGCTCTCGCGTCGGCGCCGGATCGCGCGGGTCGAGGCCCGTCGGGCGGGCCGGGCGGCCGCTCCCCCGCCCCTTCCCGTCCAGCGCCCGCCCGCAACACAGACGCTGACGACGCTCGTCCCCGTGCCGAGCCGGGGCGAGCAGTGATCCGCCGCGTGCTCGTCGCCGTCGCGGCACTGGGCCTCGTCCTCGCGTCCTCGGCGCTCGCTGCCCCCGCAGGTGCCGCCGACACCGAGGCCCGCGCGATCGGGGGGTCCGTGCTGCGCTGGGGTCTGAGCAACGAGACCAACAACCGTGCGTTCGCGCCTGGCACCTTCAACTACCTGTCGGCCGGCATCCTGCCGAACCCCGGCCGGGGCGGCACCACGTTCCCGCAGAGCGTCTGGAAGCAGCGCAGCGGCGACGCCGCGATCGAGAAGAGGCAGGCCGGCGGCGGCTACGCGGCCGCCACCTGGGCCGGGCTGCGCACCGACGCGTCCGGTGTCGAGATCTCCTCGGCCACGTCGGGCCGGTTCACCGACCACCAGGTCGTGCTGTCGGGCGGCACCGGATGGGCCGACCCCACCACCGGACGCGCGCAGGTGCGCTGGGACGCCGACTTCACCGTCGTCTACTACAGCGGGTACACGTTCTTCCACGTCAGCGACCCGACCCTGAGCGTCGCTGCCGACGGCACCGGCACGCTGACGGCCACACTGTCGGGCTACGGCTCGTCGATGGAGGACCTCGAGCGCTGGGACGCGATCGCGCCCCGTCGGGTCGTGCTCGCGACGCTGGGCGACGTCGACGTCACCGCGGACGGCGTCCGGGTCATCCCCGACTACGCCGGCGTCCGCTTCGACGCGCCCGCGGGCGTCTCCGCCCAGGTGCGCTCGGGCAGCGGGTGGGGTGCGTGGCCCGCGTCCTTCACCGCGTTCCAGGTGCAGACCGGGCAGGCGCCGTACTGGTACACCAGCGGCGGTTCGTCCGACGCCTACAAGGTGCCGCTCCCGATCACGACCACCTGGGCGCTCGGCGAGCGCCTCGAGATCGACCCGGTCGACCCGTCCACCGATCCCGTCGACCCGGTGACGCCCACGACGCCGCCCACTCCGCGACCCACGACACCCGCGCCCACGACCGGGATGGGCGGCGCCACCGGCGGCACGAGCACGAAGACCGTGAAGGTCACCGACGCGCAGCTGCGGTGGGGCATGAACGACGAGTCCAACAACCGCGCGTTCGCACCGGGCACCGTCAACTTCTTCTCCGCCGGCAAGGTGCCCGACCCCGGCAAGGGCGGCACCACCCTGCCGCGCTCGGCGTGGAAGGCGACCGCGGGCTCGGTCGCGATCGAGAAGCGCACGACGTCGGGCGGCTACCGCCGCGCCACCTGGGACGGACTGGGCACCACTGCGTCAGGGGCGGCGCTGGGGGCGCCGGGAAGCAACACCGAGTTCTCCGACCACCAGGTCGTGCTGGGCCGGGGACGCGGGACCGTCGAGCCGGCCAAGAAGCGCGCCACGATCTCGTGGGAGGGGTCCTGGACGGTCCTCTACTACTCCGGCATGAGCTTCTCGTACGTCAGCGACCCGGTGCTCCAGGTGCGCGACGGCAGGGGCACCGTCACCGCCGAGCTCGGCGGGTTCTCCACCTCGATGGACGACCTCGCGCAGTGGAGGCCGCTGACACCCAGGCGCGTCGTCATCGCCGACCTCGGCACCGTGTCGCTGACCGGCGCCAAGGGCACGAGTGTCACGCCCCGCTACGGCGGCGTCCGGTACACCGCCCCCGCAGGCGCCACCGCGCAGGTGCGCAGCCGGGCGGGCTGGGGGTCGTGGCCGGCGTCGTTCGTCGACTTCCAGCAGCGCACCGGGCAGGCCGCCTACTGGTACTCCAGCGGCGGGCAGACCGACGCCCACAAGGCACCGCTCCCCCTGACGGTGAGCTGGGACGCCACGAGCCCGGCCACCCAGCGCGTGCCTGACTCGCGCGCCTCGGCAGGCACTGCCGCCGCAGGGTCGGCCGCCGGCGCCGGCGGCGTGTCCCCCGCGCAGGCCACCGGCCGCCCCGGTGCCGCTGCACCCGCCGTGCCCGCGGTCCCGACCGTCCAGGGCCTGGCGGCGTCGCCGACCTCCACGACGCTCGAGGGCGCCACCGTGCGTCCCGTCGCCACCGCCACCGGCCCCGTCGCCACGTGGATGTGGTGGACCGGGGCCGCCCTGCTGATCCTGTCCGCCGCCGTCGGCGCGGTCACCACATCGTCCGGCCGCCGGCCGGCCGTCACCGAAAGAGGAATCCGATGACCCCCACCGTCCGACGGCGCCCCACGCGCCGACGTCTGGCGTCCCTGCTCGCCGCCGCGCTGGTCGCCGGCGGCGTCGGCGCCGCCGTGCCCAGCTCCGCGCTGGCCGCCACGTCCATCGACGACGCCACCTTCACCTGGGGCCTGAGCGGCTACGCCCAGAAGGGCATCTTTGGGCCCTGGACCTTCAAGGCGCCGACCGGCAATGCCACGACGCTGACGGGCTCGGTCTCCGGTGGCACCCAAGGCGAGTACGTCGTCGACGGCCTGCCCTCGACCTCGATGCCGGCAAGCAGCCCGCAGAAGACCCCCAACGCCGTGAAGTTCGTCAAGGGTGCGGGCACCGTCGACCGCCGGACCGGTGCCGCCGACCTGTCGTGGAGCGGCAGCTACACCGTCAACGCCTACCCCGCGCAGTTCAAGGCACCCGACGAGATCTACGCCGACCCCGAGCTCGACGTCGCGGCCGACGGCTCGGGCACCCTGACGATGAGGTTCAACGTCGGCGCCGGCCAGGACATGGAGGGCAACCCGACGCCCGCGACGGCGCCGCAGCGCCTGACCGTCGCGACGTTCGACGCCGGCTCGGTGGCCGTGACCGGTGACGGCGCCATCCGGGTGACCCCGGACTACCAGGGCGTCCAGGTCGACGTGCCCGCGGAGGCCGGCAGCGCACAGACCCGCGCCTGCAACACCGACGGCGGCGCGACCGGCACCTGGGGCTCCTGGCCCGCCGACCTCGTCGCGGCGGTCCCGGACTCGGTGCGTCCGCACTTCTACTCCACCGGCTGCGCGGGCATGCAGGACAACAAGCCTGCGCTGCCGTTCGACGTCGCCTACTCGCTCGACGACCCGTCGGTGACCGTCTCGAAGACCACCCTGCTCCCCACGGGCGAGCAGCAGGTCACCGTCACGGGCCGCAACTTCGACCCGAGCCTGGCCACCGGCGGGCGCCCGCCGCTCGCGGGCAAGCCCGCCGGCACGTACGTGGTGTTCGGGCGCTTCGCCGACACCTGGAAGCCGTCGGCCGGCGCCACCAGCGCGGCCCGTCCCGCCGCGTCCCAGAAGTGGGCGGTCTCGGCCGCCGACATGGCGACAATCGGCGGCGCCAACGCCGGCGCGGTCGAGCTCACGGCCACCGGCAGCTTCAGCACGACGCTGACGATCGACAAGGCCGCGGCCGACGCCAAGTCCACCACCGGCACCTACGGCATCTACACCTACGCCGGCGGCGGGGCCGTCCAGCCGCTCTACGAGACCGCCACCCCGGTCACGTTCGCCAAGGCCCCCGCCACCGTCAGCGTCGGCGCCCCCACGCGCACCACCTACGGCGCGGGCTTCACCATCACCGTCGGCGTGACGTCCAGCGCACCGGTCATTGGCACGGTCACCCTGCGTGACGGCTCCACTGTCGTCGGCACCCGCACGCTGACCGGAGGCAGGGCCACGTTCGCCCTGCCCGCGTCGTTTGGCGTCGGCACCCACCGCCTCAGCGCGACCTACTCGGGTGCGGACAACCTGGCGACCGCCGTCTCGGCGGCCCGCGCGGTCACCGTCGCCAAGCTGGGCTCGAGCGTCAACGGCTCGTTCACCAAGCGCCCGACGACCAAGCGCGCCGGCACCGTCAAGATCCGTGCCCGCTCGGCTCGTGCCGGGCAGACGCCGACCGGCAAGGTCACCGTGGTCGTTCGCAAGGGCAAGAAGCGCTACGTCATCACCAAGACCCTGTCCAAGGGCGTCGCGACGCTCAAGGTGCGCAAGCTGGCCAAGGGCACGTGGACGGTCACCTACAGGTACGCCGGCAACGGCACGCACACGACGTCGACCAAGGCCGTCAAGGTGAAGATCATGAAGTAGCAGCACCAACGGCGCGGAGGACGAACTCCTCCGTCGCGGTGACCGCAGCGTCCCGGTCGGGACCCGCCTCGGCCGGGACGCTGCGTCCCTGCAGGCACGCGTGCACCAGGGCCACGCTCGTCGTCAGGTCCTGCTGCACCAGCTCGCCCGACGCGACCCCCTCGGCCAGAATCCGTCTCAGCACCCGCTCCACCACCACGACGTGCTCGCGGATCGTCGTCAGCGCCGGCCGCGACAGCAACGCATACAGCTCGGGCCCCAGGCCCAGGTGAAACCGGTCGGACAGCGCGACGTGCTGACGGACGTAGATCCGCAGCGCCTCGGTTGACGAGGTCGCCACCAGTAGCGCCGCCTCCAGCTCGGCGACGTAGCGCCGCGTCTCCTTGGTCGCGAACGCCACCACCACCGACTCCTTGTCCGCAAAGTGGTTGTACAACGACGTGCGTCCCACCCCCGCCCGCGACGCGATGTCGGCCAGCGTCACGGCGTCGTACCCCCGCTCGGCCACCAGCGCGGCGAACGCCTCGAACACCCGCTCGCGCACCTGCGCACGGTGCGCCTCGAGCGAGCCGCCAGTGATCCTGGGCATGGGGTCAACCTACGGCCGACCACCGCGGGACACCCGCTCGCGCCTCCCAGGCTGCTCGTTGATGCGCGAGCTTCGACTTCAGCCGACCGTCAGGCGGAGGCTTGCCCGTGGCGGGATCGGCGTGCGGGACGCGCCAGACGAGCCCGGTAAGCGATTGTCGTCATGGCCTGCGGGCCCTGCCCCGTCTGGAACGTGAGGATCGCAGAGTTGCGCGGATCGGCGCGGTCCGGGGCGTGGCGATGATCCCCGAATCAGATAGACGGGACGGCGTCCGTGCCTGACGATGAGCTGATGAACCGTCCGGAGCTCGATGTGGTGGGCCGCCACGGTCAATGGGCGGACCTGAGAGTCTTGATCGACGGAATCGAGTCACTGAAGGGAACTGACGACAGTTTCGGTGCGGACGAGATCTTGAGGTCGGGGGCTCTCCTGCCAATCAATCCGCCCCGTCGCATCGCGCTGTACACCTGCTCGTGTGGTGCAACCTGTTGTTCGAACGTCTCGGTCATCGTCTCGCGCGACGGAGATTGCATCCGATGGTCTTCTTTCATGTCCATCACCGGCGAGTTCGACAACGTGCTGCCGCCCGAAGACGACCCTGATCCTCTGTTGAACGACGAGGAGGATGACATCTTCCGGCACCCGCTGGAACTGCCTGACCTGGCATTCGACGCGACTGAGTACCTGGCTGAAGTCAAGGCTGCTCTTCGCCAGCTCGAAGAGCTGGACGCAGGGCCGCCGACAGCGCAGCTCGATCCCGAGGCAGACGGCCGCCGCGGCCGATCGCGAGTCGTTCCAGCTGCCCTGAGGTACTTCGGCCGCTGACGGGGCCGGTGTGCCTTCGCCGCCGACGGCACACCTGCCGCCCAGACCATTCGCGAGGGGCCCGCTGCGGATCCGCATGCGGATCCATACCCGACTGCTTGCAGCGATCGAGCGTGGTGGTTCCAGGCGCGTCGGTGAACTCACCTCACATCGGTTGGCCTCCTGATGCGAGACCCGGGAGGTCCCGATGGACGACTTGTGGGCAGCAACACTGGCTGACGCGGTCGCGCTACGCGACCTCGAACGAGCCGCAAGCCTCCAGGCCTTGGGGCACATCTTCCCGCCGTCGCAATTCCCTTACCCCGATGACGGGGTCCTGCAGCGGTGGCGGGTCCTGCTGAGCGAGAAGAAGGTCAGGGTCGGCGTCGTCGACGACTCGTCTGGGCTGGCATGTCTGATCGCCTGGGACAATGAGCTCATCCGATACCTCGCTGTCGCCCCAAGACGTTCGGGCGAAGGGGCTGGCCAGATCCGCACTGACACATGTGCTCGACCAGTCGACGGCCCGCCGGTTGTGGTGCCTGGCCGACAACCACCGAGCACGCGGCTTCTACCAGCACCTCGGATGGCATCCGTCCGGATCCAGCCGGCCAGTCGAGTGGCCGCCGTACCCGCTCGAGATCGAACTCGCCGTGACGTCGCACTGACCCGCACCGCGAGGCGGAGCGACCGGTAGCCGAACGTTAGGTGGTCCGCGATCTACTACCCGTGCTCAACCGGTACGCGGAGTTTATGGATCAGGTCGCGTGGCACCTTTGAAGAACACCACCGGGAGCGAGCCGTGGACATGAGCCCAACGGCCGCTCTCAACGTTGGAGCAAGAGGCCGGGGCCCGTGGGGGCTCGACCACCCTCGCGACCCCGTCATCGTGGAAGTTTGGGGGGCCACGCTCCCCCACTCACATTTGGGTCGGACTGCTTCCGCGTGACCTTGATGACCACGAGACTGCCATCATCTTTCTCAGCCCATCAGTCGTCGAGCCCGCCGCCCGACTGTGGACGCTGCTGCGTCGAGCGTTGAGTCGCTTGAGTCGGATGGCGCCGCGATTTTGAGTTCCGAAGGCGACGAGCCA
>NZ_JBMGQR010000059.1:0-26219 GCF_049059935.1 Solicola agrisoli
TTCGTCTACGCACCCGACCGGATCATGACCAACGCGCACGTCGTCGCCGGCGTCGACAACCCGTTCGTCGCGGTGGGCGACCGCCGCCTTCAGGCCGAGACCGTCGTCTACGACCCCGAGCTCGACGTCGCGGTGCTCGCCGTCAGCGGCCTGGACCTGCCGGCGCTCGAGTTCGACACCTCGGGCGAGCGGGGCGCGTCGGCGGCCGTCCTCGGCTACCCCGAGAACGGCCCCTTCGACGCCCGTGCGGCACGCATCCGCGCCGAGCAGCGGCTGCGCAGCCCCGACATCTACAACACCGACGCCGTCACGCGTCAGGTGTTCTCGATCCGCAGCCTGGTGCGCTCGGGCAACTCCGGCGGACCGCTGGTCTCCGACGCCGGCGACGTCTACGGCGTCATCTTCGCCGCGTCGGTCAGCGACAGCTCCACGGGCTACGCCCTCACCGCCGACCAGGTCGCCGACAACGCCGCCCGCGGTCGCGACGCCACCCAGGAGGTGTCGACGGGCGCCTGCGCCTGACGCCTCGCGTCAGGTGGGGTCTGGGAGACTGACGAGGTGCGTGCAGCCCTCGCCTTCCTCCTCGGTCTCCTCGCCCTCGTGCTCACCGCCGTCGCCACCCCGGCCCTGTGGCTGGAGCGCAACGTGGTCGACGAGACGGGCTACGTCTCGCTCGTCGACCCGCTCGGACGCGACGCCGCGTTCCAGGACGCGCTCGCCACGACGCTGACCGACGCCGTGCTCGCCCGCGCCGACCTGTCGTCGACGGTGGACGAGACCGCGCGGCCCGTGCTGCTCCAGGTGGCGCAGAACCTCACCCGCCTGCCGGGCTACGCCGACGCGTGGACCGAGACGAACCGCCGCTCGCACGCGCTCGTCTTCGACGGGTCGCAGTCCGGCGAGGTGGCGATCGACGTCGCGCCGCTGGCTCAGCTGCTGGCCGACGAGTCCACCGGACGCCTCGGCGTCGACCTGCCGGTGCCGTCGACGCTGCCGGTGACGGTCGGTGGCGAGCAGGAGCGCCGGGCCGTCGACGCCTCGACGACGCTCGACCCGCGTGCCTACTACCTCGCCGGCGCGGCGCTGCTGCTGGCCGTCCTGTGCGTGGCCGCGGCGAGACGCCGTTCGACCGCCGTGCTGTGGCTCGGCATCGGGACGCTCGTGGTGGCCGGCCTGCTCAAGGCGACTGCGGCCGTCGTCCTGCCCGAGCTGGCGCGGGCGAGCGGCTCGTCCGACCTCGGTGACCAGGTGATCGAGCTGCTGCGTCAGGCCGCCGGCTCGTCCTTCGACGGCTGGCTGCTCGCCCTCGGCGGCCTCGGCGTCGTCCTGCTCGTCCTCGGTGGCATCGCCCGCGTCGTCAGCCGCCGGCACGACGCCCCGGCCTGAGCCCCACGCGTCGCAGGATTCCCAGGTTCACCTGGGAATCGGGCGACACCACGGGGAACTTCCCGGGGTGTCGGGGGTTTCCCAGGTGAACCTGGGAAACCGTCAGGCGTCGAGGGAGGCCTTGGAGGGCTTGCCCTTGAGGGCGGCGGGGATCTGCTTGGAGGTCGCGATGGTCTTGACCGGGGCGCGGACCTTCTTGATCTTGCGGATGCCGATCAGCACCAGCAGCGCGGCGAGCAGCACGTAGAAGCCGGTGACGATGAGGAACGCCCAGGCGGGGTGCAGGCCGGCCATCACGATGAAGTACGCGACGGTGAACGACAGCAGGATGACGATCAGCAGGCCGAGGAACCCGGCGACCGCGAGGAGCGCCGCCCCGACGCCACCGGCCTTGACGCTGACCTTCAGCTCGGACTTGGCCAGCGCGATCTCGGACTGGACGAGGGTCGAGACGTCGCGGCTGGCGTCGGCGACCAGTCGTCCGATCGTCGGCTCGGCGTTCGGCTCGACCTTGCTCATGGACCACCCCTGCGTTGACGTCACGACCGTCTCACCCTAGAGGACATGCGCCGGCGCCGCCGCGCCGCAGCCGCCGGGCGTCGATAGGGTCGGGTATGTCCTGATCCCGACGGGGGGAGCCGACGTGGTCGAGCACTGCGAGGTGCCGGTGTTCGTGTACGCCCGGTCGTTCGGCGACCGCGACCCCATCGAGGGCCTGGAGTGGGCCCGGCGCGAGGCCGCCGGTCGCGATCCGGGCTACGAGACGTTCGTCGACGGCCGGCCCGGCGAGTGGAGCGCGTACGCCGCGCTCGCGGCACGGCTGCGCGAGGTGCACGGGCCGACGCGGATCATCATCACGCCCTCGATCGAGCACTTCGGTGCCGGTCAGCCCGGTCCCCGCTTCGCTCGCGGCATCGAGCTGTGCGAGCAGACCGGCGGCGGTCTGCTCGTGACCCGGCGCGTCGAGATCGACGTCGCGGAGCACCGACGGACGCTCGAGCTCTTGCACGAGGCCATGCTCCGGCGCAAACGGGACCCGGCGGCGCGGGACTGACGGCACAGTAGGTCACGGACGGGTCTCGGCTCGGTCACGGACCAGACACGTCAGTCCTCCCAGTGGACGACCGTCCCCGCGCTCGGGAAGCGTGGGCCACGACGTCCGACCGGCGCGGGGGCCCGGTCGGACGTCGGACTTCTCGGACACCCCCGACCCGGAGGCGTCGTGCTCGCTCGGCTCCGCCTGGCCCGACGGCTGGCCCACCGCCACCGGGTGCCGTTCGCCGTCGCGTGGGTGCGCGCCGGGGCGCTCGGTGACCCCGACGCCGTGCGGCGTCGCCTGGACGAGCAGCGCCGCCGACGCTGACGCGCGTCCTCAGGACGTCGCGACGAGGACGAGGCCGCTGGCGAACAGCACGCCGACCAGGCAGGCCATCGTCCAGGCGACGGCGCGCAGCCGGGTGCGGAACGCGGGCCGCTCCTGCGGCAGCGCGAACACCCGCGCGGGCCAGTGCCGCCACGAGACGTACGCGAACAGCGCGGCCGCCGCGCCGAGCACCAGGCCGCGCAGGGCCTGCACGCCCCACAGGCGGTCGTCGGCGACGGCCCACGTCACCCCGCTGACGGCGATCGCCGCGAGCAGCGCGACGACGCGCCACCGGTTGCCGTGCGCGAGCGCGACCAGGAACGACTCGTGCTCCTCGTCGTCGGAGAAGAACGCCGCGGCGCGGGGCTGGGCGACGAGCAGGGAGTAGCCCATCGCCCCGGCCCACACGCCCAGCAGCCCGACGTGGACGACCGCGGCCGCGTCGGCCAGCACCTCAGTCGTCGGTGCTCGCGGACTTCATGCCGCTCGAGATCTGGTCCATCACCGAGCTGTCGGCCAGGGTCGTCACGTCGCCCACGTCGCGCTTCTCGGCGACGTCGCGCAGCAGGCGGCGCATGATCTTGCCCGAGCGCGTCTTGGGTAGCTCGGGCACCACCATGATCGACTTGGGACGCGCGATCTTGCCGATCTCCTTGGCCACGTGCGCACGCAGCTCCTCGACGATGTCGGCGCCGCCGTCGCCGGCAGACTCGCGCAGGATGACGAACGCGACGGGGGACTGGCCCGTCGTCTCGTCGGACGCGCCCACGACGGCCGACTCGGCCACCTTCGGGTGCGACACGAGCGCCGACTCGATCTCGGTGGTCGACAGCCGGTGGCCGGACACGTTCATCACGTCGTCGACGCGGCCGAGCAGCCAGATGTCGCCGTCGTCGTCCTTCTTGGCGCCGTCGCCGGCGAAGTACATGTCGGTGAAGCGCGACCAGTAGGTGTCCTTGTAGCGCTGGTCGTCGCCCCAGATCGTGCGCAGCATCGCCGGCCACGGCTCGGTGATGACGAGGTAGCCGCCCTCGCCGTTGGCGACGGGGGTGCCGGTGTCGTCGACGACGTCGGCGCTGATGCCCGGGACCGGCGTCATGGCCGAGCCGGGCTTGCCCGCGGTGACGCCGGGCAGCGGCGAGATCATGTGCCCGCCGGTCTCGGTCTGCCACCAGGTGTCGACGATCGGCGTGGTGCCGCCGCCGATGTTCTCGCGGTACCAGACGTACGCCTCGGGGTTGATCGACTCGCCGACCGTGCCGAGGATGCGCAGGCTCGACAGGTCGTGCTCGGCGGGGATCTCGGCGCCCCACTTCATGCAGGTGCGGATCGCGGTGGGCGCGGTGTAGAAGAGCGTCACGCCGTACTCGGCGATGATCTCCCACCACCGGCCCTTGGTGGGGGTGTCGGGCGTGCCCTCGTAGAGCACCTGCGTGGCGCCGGCGGCCGTGGGCCCGTAGGCGATGTAGGAGTGGCCGGTCACCCAGCCGACGTCGGCGGTGCACCAGTAGACGTCCGTGTCGGGCTTGTGGTCGAAGACCGCCTCGAACGTGTACGACGTCTGCACCAGGTAGCCGCCGCTCGTGTGCAGGATGCCCTTGGGCGAGCCCGTGGTGCCCGAGGTGTACATGACGTACAGCGGGTGCTCGGCGTCGAAGGCCTCCGGCGTGTGCTCGGTGGACTGGGAGTCGACCACGTCGTGCCACCACACGTCGCGGTCGTGCCACTCGACGTCCTGGCCGGTGCGCTTGACCACGAGCACCGAGCGGACGTCGGGGCAGCGCTCCATCGCCTCGTCGACGGCGGGCTTGAGCGCGCTGGCGGACCCGCGACGGTTCTGGCCGTCGGCGGTGATGACGACCCGGGCGTCGCAGTCCAGGACGCGGCTCGCGAGCGCGTCGGAGGAGAAGCCGCCGAAGACGACTGTGTGCGTGGCCCCGATGCGGGCGCACGCGAGCATCGCGGTGACCGTCTCGGGGATCATCGGCATGTAGATGGCGACGCGGTCGCCGGCCTCGACGCCGAGCGAGACCAGCGCGTTCGCGGCCTGGCTGACGTCGTCCTTGAGCTGGGCGTAGGTGATCGTGCGGGTGTCGCCGGGCTCGCCGACGAAGTGGAACGCGACCTTCTCGCCCTTGCCCGCCTCGACGTGCCGGTCGACGCAGTTGTAGGCGACGTTGAGCCGGCCGCCGACGAACCACTTGGCGAACGGCGGGTCGGTCCAGTCGAGGACCTCGGTGTACGGCGTCTCCCACGACAGCTTGTCGGCCTGCTCGGCCCAGAACCCCAGGCGGTCCTGGGCGGCGCGCTCGTACGCGTCGGCCTTGACGTTCGCGGCGGCGGCGAGGTCGGCGGGAGGCTCGAAGCGGCGCTCCTCGTGGCTCAGGTTGGACAGGCCCTGGGTCTGCTCGGTCACGGGTCGGCTCCTTCGACGGGGCGGTCGGGTGTGGCTGGCTGGCAGGCGGGAGGTGTGGCGGCGGTCACCAACCTACTCCCGCAGATCGTGGGGTCGCACGGGCTGTACCGGGGGCCGAGGGGGACGGGTGCGCGCCCCGGGTGCCGCGGCTCTGCGCGGCACCCGGGACGGCGTCGACCCCCGTCGGTCGTGACCTCAGTGCTCGGTGGCGCCCTCGGCGCCCGCACCGGTGAGGGCGCGGACCTCGAGCTCGTCGTGCTTGGCCTCGGCGGTGGGCTCACGGGAGGTGAGCGTGCCGATCGCGCCCATCAGGAACCCGAACGGGATCGAGACGAGGCCGGGGTTCTTCAGGGGGAAGAACGCCCAGTCGCTGTCGGGGAACAGCGCCGTCGGGTCGCCGGACACCACGGGGCTGAACAGCACGAGCAGCAGGGCCGAGCCCAGGCCGCCGTAGATGCTGAACACCGCTCCGCGGGTGTTGAAGCGCCGCCAGAACAGGTTGTAGATGAGCGACGGCAGGTTCGCCGACGCCGCGACGGCGAAGGCGAGCGCCACCAGGAACGCGATGTTCAGCGACTGCGCCGGGATCGCCAGCGCGATCGCGACGCCGCCGATGACGAACGCCGAGATCCGCGCGACCTTGACCTCGTCCTTCTCCGACGCCTGGCCCTTCTTGAAGATGCTCGCGTAGAGGTCGTGCGCGACCGACGACGCCGAGGTGAGCGTCAGGCCGGCGACCACCGCGAGGATCGTCGCGAACGCCACCGCGGAGATCAGGGCGAGCAGGATCGCTCCGCCCGTCGTCCCCTCGCCGCCGCCGACGGCCTGGGCGAGCAACGGCGACGCCAGGTTGCCGCTGCTGGCCGCCACCTCGCTCTCGGGGCCGGTGTCGACGAGCGCCGCGGCACCGAAGCCGAGGATGAGCGTCATCAGGTAGAACGTGCCGATCAGGCCGATGGCCCAGAGCACCGAGGTGCGGGCGTCGCGCGAGGTGGGCACGGTGTAGAAGCGGATCAGGATGTGCGGCAGGCCGGCCGTGCCGAGCACCAGGGCGATGCCGAGCGACAGGAAGTCCAGCTTGGACGTGAACGTCGCGCCGTACTGCAGCCCGGGGCTGAGGAACGCGTCGCCCTTGCCGGAGTTCGACGCCGCGGCGCCGAGCAGCTCGGACAGGTTGAAGCCGAACTTGGCGAGCACCAGGACGCTGATGAGCAGCGTGCCCGTCATGAGCAGGACGGCCTTGACGATCTGCACCCAGGTGGTGCCCTTCATGCCGCCGAAGACGACGTACACGATCATCAGCAGGCCGACGCCCACGATGGTGATGTTCTTGAGCGCCTGGCTGTCCACGCCGAGCAGCAGCGAGACGAGCGTGCCCGCGCCGACCATCTGGGCGAGCAGGTAGAAGATCGAGACCGCGACGGTCGACGTCGCCGCCGCGGTGCGCACCGGCGTCTGCCGCATCCGGTACGCCAGCTGGTCGGCCATCGTGTACCGACCGGAGTTGCGCAGCAGCTCGGCGACGATGAGCAGCGCGACGAGCCACGCCACGAGGAAGCCGATCGAGTACAGGAAGCCGTCGTACCCGTAGAGCGCGATGGCCCCGGA
Organism: Solicola agrisoli; assembly: GCF_049059935.1. Taxonomy (NCBI): domain Bacteria; kingdom Bacillati; phylum Actinomycetota; class Actinomycetes; order Propionibacteriales; family Nocardioidaceae; genus Solicola; species Solicola agrisoli. Next base: position 6,774 of record NZ_JBMGQR010000059.1, read on the forward strand.
GATGCCGAGGAACGACGCGGCCGACATGTAGTCGCCCGAGATCGCCAGGCCGTTCTGGAAGCCCGAGATGTTGCGGCCGGCGGCGTAGTAGTCCGCGGCGCCCGAGGTGTTGCGGCTGGCCCAGATCGTGATGCCGATCGTCAGGGCGACGACGGCCAGGAACAAGCCGGTGGTGAGGTTCTGCGAGCCGGACTCGCTGAGGGCGACGACGTCGTTCACTTGCCGACCTCCTGGTCGAAGCCGTCGCGGAGCCGGGTGGACAGGGGGTCCAGGCGGCTGTTGGCGAACCGTGCGTAGGCGATGGCGATGCCGAACGTGGAGACGAACTGCAGCAGGCCGAAGAGCAGCGCGACGTTGATGTTGCCGAACACGGGGGTGCTCATGAAGCCCGGTGCCCAGTTCGAGAGGACCACGAACAGCAGGTACCAGACCATGAAGGCGATGGTGGTGGGCACGACGAAACGCACGAAGCGGCGCTTGAGCTCGGTGAACTCGGGCTCGGCGTGGATGCGTTCGTAGGCGTCGTGCGTGGCTTGCGAGGTGCGGTCGACCACGGCGTCTCCTGGGGGTGTGGACGGGACGGCGCGCCGACGGGTGCGTGGCGCCGCGACGTGACGGCGGTCACGACGGACCGACCGTAGGGCGGTGCGCCCGCTGTGTGCCAGGTCACGCGGCGGCGGGGCGGCAGGGGTGCGACCCGCTGCGGTGTGCGGACGTCGACGTGCGACGAGCGGTCGGTGGGGCGCGACGAGCGGCAGGAGGTTGCGCAGGTGTCACACCACGTTACGGTTGAGTATCGCAACCGTCTCGGAGAGGACTCGACGCTCGTGCGCACCCCAGGACACCTCACCACCGCCGCGGCGGGTCCGTCGCGCCGCTCGCTCCTCGGGCTCGGCGCGGGCGCGGGCCTGGCCCTGGCGACCGGAGCGGCGGCCCCGGCCGTCGCCCGCGGGACCTCGTCGCTCGCCCCCGCGGCGCGCCGGGCCGAGCGGGTGCTGCGGGCCGGCAACGCGCGCTTCGTGAGCGGTACGCAGCGTCATCCGCACGAGTCGCTCGAGTGGCGCCGGAGCCTGACGAAGGGTCAGCACCCCATCGCCGTCGTGCTCGGCTGCGCGGACTCGCGTGCCACGCCGGAGCTGGTGTTCGACGAGGGCCTCGGCGACCTGTTCGTCGTCCGCTCGGCCGGCGAGGTGCTGGACGACGCAGTGATCGGCAGCATCGAGTACGCCGTCGAGCACCTCGACGTCGCGCTCGTCGTGGTGCTCGGGCACGCCGACTGCGGCGCGGTGGGGGCCACCGTCGACGTGGTGCGCGGTGACGGCGAGGCCACCGGCTTCGTGAGCTCGCTGGTCCGCTCGATCGAGCCCGCCGTGCTGAGCACCCCCGAGCAGGACGACGACGTCGCCTTCCGCGCCGCCTGCGTCGCCGAGCAGGCCCGGCGCACCGCCACGATCCTGCAGGAGCGGTCGATCGTGCTGCGCGAGGCGGTGGACCGCGGCGCCCGGGTCGTCGGTGCCACCTACGCGCTCGACGACGGCCGGGTCAGCTGGCTGTGAGCCGCCCTGTTGGGGGAGGTCGACGGTTTCAGGAGGCATCCTTCTCGCCCATGTGGAGGACGCGGGCGGGGTAACTGCGTGTTCGGGTTGAGGTGGTTCGCCCGTTTCCGTACCGTCATGGGTGAGCCGCCCCTGGGACCCGAGACCCCGGGGCGGTTCTTCATGTCCGGGTCGTCACCTCAGGGGTCGGCGCGCTCGACGCGGAGTCGCTCGGGCGTGTGCAGGCGCACCATGGTGCGCGCCACGTTGGACGGCGTGCGGTGCTGCGTCAGCAGCGAGACGCCGATCATCAGGCCGAAGCCCAGTGGCACCGACCAGGCGGCGGGCTGGGCGAGCAGCACCTGCCACCACGCGTCCCCGGTGCCCGTCGCGATCGTGGCCGCGACTGCGCCGCCCGCGGCGGCGCCGCCGCCGACGAGCCCCGCCACGGCACCGGGCGCGGTCAGCCGCCGCCACCAGATGCCCAGCACGAGCAGCGGGCAGAACGTGGACGCGGCCACCGCGAAGGCGAAGCCCACCGAGCTGGCCACCGGGATCGAGTCGGTGCCCAGCGCGAGCGCCAGTGGCACCACCACCGACAGCGCCGCCGCGACCCGGAAGGCGGCCACGCCGCCGAGCCGCCGCCCGAGGACGTCCTGCGCGACGACGCCGGCCACCGACATCGTCAGCCCCGACGAGGTCGACAGGAACGCGGCGAACGCGCCGGCGACCAGGAGCGCGGCGAGGAGGTCGCCGAGGCCGCCGCCGACGACGCGCCCCGGCAGCTCGAGCACGACGATGTCGCTGCGTCCGTCGGCCACGAGGTCGGAGGCGTAGACGCGGCCGAGCACGCCGTAGACGCCGGGGAGCAGGTAGAACGCCCCCAGCAGGCCGAGCACCAGCAGCGTGGTGCGGCGGGCCGCACCCCCGTCGGGGTTGGTGTAGAAGCGGACGACGACGTGCGGCAGGCCCATGGTGCCGAGGAACGTCGCGAGGATGATGGAGTAGACGGCGTAGAGGCCGGGTCCGCCACCCTCGAGGGGTCGCACCCACGACCCGCTCGCACCCGCGGCCGTCGGGCCGGGGGCGCCGTCGCCGAACCAGGCGGCGACGCACAGGACGAGCGGCACGAGCAGGGCGGTGAGCTTGAGCCAGTACTGGAACGCCTGGACGAAGGTGATGCTCCGCATGCCCCCGGACACGACGTTGGCGACGACGACCACGGCGACCACCACGCTGCCCACCCAGGTGGGTGCGCCGGTGACCGAGCGCAGGGTCAGGCCGGCGCCCTGGAACTGCGGCATCAGGTACAGCCACCCCACCACGACGACCATCGCGCTGGCCACGCGCCGCACGGTGCGGGACTGCAGGCGCACCTCGGTGAAGTCGGGGATCGTGTACGCGCCCGAGCGGCGCAGGGGTGCGGCGACGAGCACGAGCAGCAGCAGGTAGCCGGCCGTCCAGCCCACGGGGTACCAGAGCATGTCGACGCCGGCGACCAGGACGAGTCCCGCGACGCCGAGGAAGGACGCGGCCGACAGGTACTCGCCGCCGATCGCCGAGCCGTTGAGGAACGGGCTGACCGACCGGGACGCGACGTAGAAGTCGCTGGTGGTGCGGCTGAACCGCAGCCCGTAGGCACCGATGGCCAGCGTCGCCACCGACACCAGGGCGACGGCGACGACGCCGTAGGTGGCGCTCACGCGTCAGGGCCGCTCGACGAGGTCGGCGAAGTCGCGCTCGGCCCGCTCGGACGCGCGGACGTAGGCCCACCCCAGGGCGAACAGGGGCGGGTAGACGCCGGCGCCGAGGATCACCCAGGCGAGCGGGACGCCGGCCAGGCGCCACGCGAACAGCTCGGGGTAGGCCGCGAACGCGAGCGGCAGCGCGCCGATCGTCGTGGCGAGCGCGAGGACGGTGAGGAGCGCGAGACGCAGCTGCGTCCGCACCAGGGAGCGCATGTAGACCTCGCCGACGCCCGTGGACTCGTCGATCTCCTGCTCGACCGACCGGCGCTGCAGGGGGCGCGCGCGGGTGCGGGGGCTCGTGACGCGGACCCGGCGCGGGGTCTCGGTCACGGCCGGGCGCCCTCGGGGGCGGGACGGCCGAGCAGCTCGCGCAGCTCACGGGCGTGGCGGCGGGCGACCTGCAGCTCGACGGCGTCGTCGCCGTGGCGCACGACCACCGAGCAGCGTCCGGTCGACGCCCGCAGCTCGACGACGTCGGCCAGGCCCACCACCAGGCTGCGGTGGATGCGGACGAAGCCGGCGCCGTCCCACGCCTCGGCGAGCGTCGTGAGCGGCAGCCGGACGAGGTGCGAGCCCCCGTCGCGGGTGTGCAGGCGCACGTAGTCGCCCTGGGCCTCGACGTACGCGACGTCGGCGCGCGGGACGAAGCGGGTGACGCCGCCGAGCTCGACCGGGATCGTCTCGTGGGCGGTGGCGACGCGCGGGGCCTCGCCGCCCGCGGCGAGCACACGTCGCACGGCCTCGGCCAGCCGCTCCTCGCTGACGGGCTTGAGCAGGTAGTCGACGGCGTGGATCTCGAACGCGTCGACGGCGTGGTCGTCGTGGGCGGTCACGAACACCACCCGCGGCGGTCGTCGGAACTGTGCGAGCACCCGGGCGACGTCCAGGCCGCTCATGCCGGGCATGGCGATGTCGAGGAAGACCGCGTCGACGTCGCCGTCCTGCAGCGCGGCCAGCGCGGCGGGGCCGGACGTCGCCGACCGCACCTCGCCGACGCGGTCGTCGCGGCCCAGCAGCCACACCAGCTCGTCCAGCACGGGCTGCTCGTCGTCCACCACCAGGACGCGCAGCACCTCGCTCATGCGGCGCAGTCTAGGCCCGCCGCCCGGGTGTCCTCCTCCGTCCGCGATCCGATGGGTTGGCGGGGTTCTGACCGCCGGGAACCCCCAGAACCCATCGGACCGCGGACGGGAGGGGGCGTTCAGTCGTCGCCGAGGCCGCGGGCGGCGAGGGCGTCGCCGGTGGTGCGGGCGCGTCCGACGGTGCGCACCACCATCGGGACGAGCAGGGCGCGCGGGTCGCGCTCGAGGCCGCGCGCCTTCGCGGCCTGACGGGTCTCGACGGCCACCTCGAGCACCTGCGGGATCGCACGGATCGTCAGCGCCATCGCGAATGCGACGCGCTCGGGGCTGACGCCGAACCGGCGCAGCGGCCCGCAGGCGCGGGCGATCGCGTCGACCGTCGCGTCGGTGGGCGTCGTGGCGGTGACGACGGTGGCGGCGAGCACGAGCGAGAGCAGGTCGGCCACCACCTCGACGGCGACGAGGGGGCCGAGGCGCCACAGCTGGATGCCGCCGAGCACGACGGCGACGAGGAGGATCGGCCGGAGCGCGCGCAGCGTCCGGCGCGTGCCCGTGCGGCTCACGCACGCCAGCGCCACCGCGAGCGCCAGCAGCGCCAGCCCCGAGACGGGGCCGCGCAGCACCACGACCACGACGCCCATGACGGCGAGGCCGAGCAGCTTGGCGCCGACGGGCGCGCGGTGCAGCGGCGTGGTGCCGGGGCGGTAGAGGCCGAGGAGCGTCTGGGGCGCGCTCACGTCGCGTCGACCTCGGCGCAGTAGCGGGCGACGGCCTCGGCGGGGTCGCCGTCGTGCACCACGGCACCGTCGGCGACGACCAGCACGCGGTCGCAGCGGGCGGCGAGGTCGAGGTCGTGCGTGACGAGCACCAGCTGCTGGCGCAGGCCGAGCAGGGCGTCGCCGACCGCGCGGGTGTTGCGACGGTCGAGCAGCGTGGTGGGCTCGTCGGCCACCACCACGTCGGGGCCAGCGGCCAGCACCCCGGCGAGCGCGAGCATCTGCTTCTGCCCACCCGAGAGCGACTGGACGCTGACGTCGGCGAGGTGCCCGAGCCCGTACCCGTCCAGCACCACGACGGCGCGGGCGCGGCGCTCGTCCGCGTCCTTGACGGTGCGGCGCAGCGACAGGGCGACGTCCTCGGCGGCGGTGGGCATGACGAGCTGGGCGCCCGGGTCGGTGAACACGAACCCGACCCGGCGACGGACGGCGGCGCCGTCGCGCACCGTGTCGAGGCCGTCGACGGTGACGGTGCCCGCGGCGGGCTCGACGAGCCCGTTGAGCAGGCGGGCGAGCGTGGACTTGCCCGAGCCGTTGGCGCCGACGAACGCGATGCGGTGCTCGGTCAGCGTCAGCGACGTGCGCTGCAGGATGACGACGTCGTCGTCACCGGGTGCGGTGACGACGACGTCGCGCAGGGCGAGCTCGGGCACGCGTCAGCGTCGACGCGGCAGCAGGTCGGGGAAGGCACGGTGGACGCTGACGGCGACGACGGCCACGAGCGCGCACTTGACCAGGTCACCCGGCCAGAACGGCAGGTCGTACAGCACGGCCTGGCCGAACGACGTCTCGGGGATGCGCAGCCACAGGCCGACGATGCCCATCGGGTGGATGAACACGACGCTGCCGGCGAGCACGCAGGCGAAGACGAGGGGGATGCTCGCGACGACGCGCTGACGGGGCAGGCGCTCGACCAGGAAGCCGATCAGCAGGGTGGCGAACGGCCACGCGAGGATGTAGCCGACCGACGGGCCGGCGAGCACGGCCAGGCCGCCCGCGCCGCCGGAGAAGATCGGCAGGCCGGCGAGCCCGAGCACGACGTACAGCAGGACGGCGAGCGTCCCGCGACGGGCACCGAGCACCGCGGCGCCCAGCCCGATCGCGAAGGTCTGCAGCGTGATCGGCACCCCGCTGCCGAGGGGGATGCCGGGGATCAGGGCGCAGGTGGCGGTGAGCGCCGCGAAGAACGCGACGAGCGCGAGGTCGGCCGGCGCGAGGCGGCGCGCGGGACGCGTCGGGGTGGTGGTCATGACGGCCTTCGGGCTCGAGCGGACCTGAACGCTGTTCAGGTGAACGGCGTTCAGGTTAGGGTCGGCCCCGACCGGTGTCAACGACGAGGGGACCTGCCGTGCGTCACAGCCGCGCCGACGTGGTGAGCCGTGCGCTCGCCGTCCTCGACCGCTACGGCCTGGCCGACCTGACGATGCGCCGGCTCGCGTCCGAGCTCGACGTGCGGCCGAGCGCGCTGTACTGGCACGTGGCCAGCAAGCAGGAGCTGCTCGCCGCCGTCGCCGACGAGCTGCTGGCGCGCGGCGCGCGTCCGGCCCCGCCCGCCCGCACCGCGTGGGACGACCTCGTGCGCCACCACGCGTCCGTCCTGCGCGACGCGGTGCTCGCCTACCGCGACGGCGCCGAGGTGGTGGCCACCACGCGTGCCTTCGGGATGGGCGCGCGGCAGCCGTTCGACGACCTCGTCGCCGCGCTGTCCGGCGGCTGCGACCCCGACGTCGCCCACGGCGCCGCCACCACCTTGTGGCACTTCGTCCTCGGCCACGCCGGCGACGAGCAGACCCAGCTCCAGGCCGGCAGCGCGGGCGCCGTCACGGGCGTCGAGGAACCGGCGTCGGCGGACGGGTCCGACGTGGCGAGCTCGGCCACCGCGTCCTTCGACCTCGGCGTCGACCTCATCGTCGCCGGCGTCCGCGCCCGGGCCCCCACCCCCACCTGACCGCGGGGCTACCAGGAGGCGTGGAGGGGGCGGCCCTCGTCGTAGCCGGCGACGCTCTGCTGGCCGACGACGGCGCGCTCGTGCAGCTCGTCGACGGTGCGGGCGCCGGCGTACGTCGCCGCCGAGCGGACGCCGGCGACGATCTGGTCGACGAGGTCCTCGACGCCGGGGCGGTCGGGGTCGAGGAACATCCGCGACGAGCTGATGCCCTCCTCGAACAGCGCCATCCGGGCGCGCTCGAAGCCGGCGGCGTCGCGGGTGCGGTTGGAGACGGCGCGGGCCGAGGCCATGCCGAACGACACCTTGTACGGACGGCCGTCGGCGTCCGCGCGCAGGTCGCCGGGGCTCTCGTACGTGCCGGCGAACCACGACCCGATCATCACGCTGGCCGCCCCGGCCGCCAGGGCGAGCGCGACGTCGCGCGGGTAGCGGACGCCGCCGTCGGCCCAGACGTGGGCGCCGGCCGCACGGGCCGCCTCGGCGCACTCGAGCACGGCGGAGAACTGCGGACGGCCGACGCCGGTCATCATCCGGGTGGTGCACATGGCACCCGGGCCCACGCCGACCTTGACGATGTCGGCGCCGGCCGCGACGAGGTCGGTGGCACCCTCGGCCGACACGACGTTGCCCGCCGCCATCGGCACCCGACGTCCGGTGGCGTCGGCGTGCGCGTCGCGCGCGGCGCGGACCAGCGGCAGCGCGTCGACCATCTTCTGCTGGTGCCCGTGCGCGGTGTCGACGACGAGCACGTCGACGCCCGCCTCCAGCAGCGCGGTGGTCTTGGCCGTGACGTCGCCGTTGATGCCCACGGCCGCGCCGACGAGCAGCGCGCCGGCGGCGTCGAGGGCGGGGGAGTAGATGGTCGAGCGCAGCGCGCCGGTGCGCGTCATCACGCCGAGCAGCGTGCCGCCGTCGAGCACGGGCGCGTACTCGAGGTGACGGCCGGCGAGCGCGTCGAACATGTCCTGCGGGCCCTGGGCGGCGTCGAGGGTGAGCATGTCGCTGCTCATCACCTCATGGACCTGGGTGAACCGGTCGACCTCGATGCCGTCGCGCTCGGTGACGACGCCGAGCGGCTTGCCGTCGCGGACGACGAGCACCGCGCCGTGGGCGCGCTTGGGCAGCAGGCCCAGCGCCTCGCCGACGGTGGTGTCGGGGGTGACGGTGACCGGGGTGTCGAAGACGGGGTGCGCGGCCTTGACGCGGCGGACGGCGTCGGCGACGACCGGCAGCGGGATGTCCTGGGGGATGATCGCGACGCCACCGCGCCGGGCCACGGTCTCGGCCATCCGCCGGCCCGACACGGCCGTCATGTTGGACACCACGAGCGGCAGCGTGGTGCCGAGCCCGTCGGGCGTGGTCAGGTCGACGTCCAGGCGCGAGGCGACGTCGGAGCGCGCCGGCACCATGAAGACGTCGCTGTACGTGAGGTCGTGCTGGGGCTGACGGTCGTGGAGGAATCGCACCCGGCGACCCTACCGCCGCGCGAAACCCCTCGGAGTGGCGCGAGGACCCTCTCGCGGAGGGTCAGGCGGCGAGCGCGACGACGCCGGCGGGCGTGGGCGCGGTGGCCCGCTCGTGCGCGGCCAGGACCAGCGTGGCCTGGTGGACGAGGTCGAGCATGCGCAGGCCGAGGGCGTGGCAGACCGCTCCGAGCACCTCCGAGGAGGGCTCCTTGTGGCCGCGCTCGATCTCGGACAGGTAGGCCAGGGAGACGGTGGACGCCGACGCCAGCTCGCGCAGCGTCATGCCCTTCTCGGACCGCGTGCGGCGCAGCAGCGCGCCGAACACCTCCCGCAGGAGGGGCTCGTCCCGGCTCGCGTCGTGCGCGGGTGCGGTGGGCAGGGCGGTGACCGTCATGGACCGAGCCTATGACCGTCCACCGACAGCGACCAGGAGACCGGGCCACCGTTCGCTCAGGGCGGAACGGCGCGCCCGCTATGCGGTGGTCTGCGGGGCGAACTTCGGCACCCGGACGACGACGCGCGTGCCCGCCCCGGGCGCGGTCTCGATGACGATGCCGTACTCGTCGCCGTACACCGTGCGCATCCGCTCGTCGACGTTGCCGAGGCCGACGGAGTCGCCGGCGCCGTCACCCGCGAGGGCGGCCCGGACGCGCTCGGGGTCCTCGCCGACGCCGTCGTCCTCGATCGTGATGACGCACTCGTGCCCGGCGTCCTCGGCGGCGACGCTGATCGTCCCCTCGCCGGGCTTGCGCTCCAGCCCGTGCCGCACGGCGTTCTCCACCAGCGGCTGGATCGACAGGAACGGCACGGTCACGCTCAGCACCTCCGGCGCGACGGTGATGCGCACGCGCAGCCGGTCGCCGAACCGGGCCTTCTCGAGCACGAGGTACCGCTCGATCGAGCGCAGCTCCTCGGCGAGGGTGGTGAAGTCGCCGTGGCGCCGGAACGAGTACCGCGTGAAGTCGGCGAACTCGAGCAGCAGCTCGCGGGCCCGCTCGGGGTCGGTGCGCACGAACGACGCGATCGCGCCGAGCGAGTTGTAGACGAAGTGCGGCGAGATCTGCGCCCGGAGCGCCCGCAGCTCGGCCTCCATCAGCGCGGTGCGCGACTTGTCCAGCTCGGCGAGCTCGAGCTGGCCCGAGACCCAGCGCGCCACCTCCGTGCTCGCGCGCACCAGTCCGGCGGACGCGTCGTCGGTCATCACCACGACCGACCCGACGACGGTCGACGGCACGTCCGTCCCGACGCCGACGGCCAGCGGCGCGACGATCGCGTGGCCGAGCGGCCCGTCGGGCGTCCTGACGACCTGGGTGCTGCCGGACGTCATCGCCGAGGTCGCGAGCGCGCCGACGGCGTCGCGCCAGGACCGTCCGGCGCCGTCCCAGGCCAGGACGCGGTCGGTGTCGGTGAGCGCGACGGCCGGGGCGCCCAGCAGCTCGCGCAGGTGCGGCAGCGCCCGCTCGGCGCTGGCGGCGTCGAGCCCCCCGCGCAGGTACGGCGCCGCCAGGGAGGCGGTGTGCAGGGTGGCGTAGGTGGCGCGGTCGGCCGGCGACCCCAGGGTGCGCCGCGACCTCAGCAGCACCGCGGCCAGCACCAGGAGCGCGAGCGCGGTGAGGACGCCGCCCACCACCGCGACGCCGACGCTGCCCATGGTCGGAGTCTGCCAGTCAGGCGGCGCCCGAGCGGTGACGTCCGCGCCCGAGGGCCGCGGGCACCGGCTCGGGCTCGTCGGGCCACGTGTCCGGCGTGCCGACGTCGCGGACGACGGCGCGGCTGAGCACGTACAGCGCGCACAGCAGGAGCAGGGCGGCGAGCACGGCGGTGGTGGTGACGAACCCGAACGCGGTGACGAGGACGCCGGTGAGCAGCGGCCCGAGCGGGACCGTCACGTGGGTGACGAAGTTGGTGGCCGTCGAGATGCGTCCCTGCAGCGACTCGGGCGTGGTGGTGAGCAGGTACGAGCTGACCCCGGCGATCATCACCGGCTGCGCACCGATGCCGATCGGCAGGAGCAGGCAGACGGCCACCGGGTGCACCGTCCACACCAGCGGGGTCACGGCGACGACCATCGCGAACGCCGACGCGATCGCGATCCAGCCCGTCCCGACCCGGTCGATCACCTGGGGAGCGGCGGTCGCCCCCGCGAGGCCGGCCAGCCCCGAGGCGGTCTCGGTGAGGCCGATGACGAACGGCGACCAGCCCGCGTCGAGCATCCGCAGCGCCACCAGCAGCAGGACGGCCGCCGTCACCAGGTTGCTCATCGCGGCGTAGACGAAGAACGCGCGGCGGAACGGCGAGCGCACCACGAACCGCAGGCCCTGGACGAGGTCCGAGCGCAGCGTGGTGGCGACCTCGCGCTCGGGGGCGGCGAGCGACCCGCGGATCGCGAGCGCGCAGAGGACCGACGCGAGGTATCCGGCCGCCGCCGCGGCGAACGGGGCCCACCGGGTCAGGCCGAGCGCGAGGCCCGACAGCGGGCCGCCGCCGAGGTCGGCGACGCTGCTGCGCGCGACGTTCTGGCTGATCGCCGCGGGCAGGTCGTCGCGGTCGACGAGCCGGCGGATCGAGGCCATCTCGGCCGGACGGCTGAACGCCTCGCCGCACCCGCTGAGCAGCGCCACGGCGGCGAGGTGCGTCGTCGTCAGGTCGGCGACGAGGGCCGCGGCGACGACGCTGCCGTACCCGGCGAGGCCGAGCAGGCTCGTGCCGAGCAGGACGAGGCGCCGGTCGACCCGGTCGACGACGACGCCCGCCGGAAGCACCAGCAGCACGAAGCCGACCATCGCCATGGCGGCGACCCAGCCGGCCTCCAGCGCCGACCCGGACACGGCGAACGCGATGAGCGGGAGAGCGAACGCCGCCATGGCGCCGCCGAGCTCGCGAAGCGCACCGCCCGACCACAGCAGCGTGAAGTCACGGTTGCGGGCGAGCCGCGTGTAGTGCCCCATCTGCCTCCCGCCACGAACCGGACGAACGTGGCGATCAACATAGATCGGCCGCCGGTCGCAGCGGGAGGTTTCGGGCGAGAAGGCGTCCGAACCGTGATGCGGCAGGGGTCAGCGGAAGTCGACCAGCAGCCCGCCGTCGTCGCCGGGCGCCGTCTCGGGCGCCGGCAGGGCCGACCGCACGACGGTGGCCCGGTCGCACTCGGTGCGGTACCGCAGGCGCAGCCCGCCGGTGCCGCGGACGTGCTCGGCGTACAGCTCGCGCACCTGCTCCTCGATGCCGGCGCGGTCGTCGGCGGTGCGCTCGGCGACGTACGACCGGCTGGCGACCAGGGCCAGCAGGCCGGGCAGGTCGATCTGCTGCCAGTGCCCGAAGACGGCGCTGCGGTGGTCGGTGAACAGCTCGGAGGTCAGGTAGGCGCGGTGGTCGTCGCCCCGGGGCTCGGCGTCGGCGGGCCTGATGGCGGCCATCAGGCGACGCACCCAGGGGATGGACTCGTCGAGCCGGTTCCAGACCACCGACAGCAGGCCGTCGGGACGCAGCACGCGGGCGATCTCGGGCAGCGCGAGACCGGGGTCGAACCAGTGGAACGCCTGCGCCGCCACCACGACGTCGAAGCTCGACGACGCGAAGGGCAGGTGCTCGGCGGGGGTGCGCACCACGTCGACGCCGAGGTCGGCCGGCATCTGCTCGAGCATCGGGCCGGACGGGTCGGTGGCGACGACCTCGTGGCCCCAGCCGGCGAGCGCGGCCGTCAGCTGTCCGGTGCCGGCGCCCAGCTCGAGGACGCGCGAGCGCATCCCGTCGGTGAGCCAGCGGGTGGCGCGGTCGGGGTAGGGCGGGCGTCCGCGGGCGTACGACTCCGCGACGGCGTCGAACCGTCCCGACCTCGACTCCCGCACCGCGTCGTCCATGGACAGGACGCTAGCAACCCTCCGAGCGGGCCCACGTACGCTGCGTGGCGTGGCAGCCGACCCGTTCGACGAGCACGCCCACCTCGAGGGGGTGCCGTCCGCCTTCGCCGGCGTCCGCGACGGCATGGATGCGCTGCTGCGCGACCGCGGGCTCCGCCGGAGCACCCCCGACGTCACCGGCGAGTCGTTGCTGCGCGGGGCGGACGCGTCGGCGTCGCTCGAGACCGGGACGAGCGACCTGGAGGCCCTGCGCGAGGGGCGCGGCGACGCCGTGGCGATGGCCTGCGCCCGGATGTCGACCCAGCTGCTCGGGCTCGTGCCCGTGTGGCAGCGCTCGCCCCTGCAGGCGCTCGCGCGGGTGCACGCCCTCGTCGCCGCCGGACAGGTGCCGGACGAGGACCTCGGCCGTCCCTTCCAGCCCTCCGGCTCGGCCCGCCTGGGCACCCTCGCCCGGACGCTCGCCCAGCCCACGCAGGCGCCGGGCCTCCTCGTCGCCGCGATGGTGCACGCCGAGGTGGTGGCCGCCAACGCGTTCGTCTCGCACAACGCCGTGGTCGCGCGGGCGGCCGAGCGCCTGGTGATGGTGGCGCGCGGCGTCGACCCGGCCAGCGTCACCGTGCCCGAGGCCGGCCACGCCGCCCGCCCCCGCGCCTACGCCGGCGCGCTCGAGGCGTACGCCGGCGGCGAGCCTGCGGGCGTCCACCGCTGGCTGCTCTACTCCGCCGAGGCCCTCGCGCTCGGCGTCGAGGCCACCCCGCTCTCCCCCCGCTGACGAGAGTCTCTGGATCGTGGCTGGTCTCTGGATCGTGGTCGCTCCGGCGACCACGATCCAGAGATCCACGTCGACGGGGCAGCCGCACAGACGGACGGCGCCGCCCCGGAACCGGGGCGACGCCGTCCTGGCGCAGCCGGCTCGGTGACCATGCGTGCTGTCATCAACGTCTGCGCGGGTCCGCTCCACCACGGTGGTGGCCGGGTTCCCGAGGAGACTTCCCCATAGGACGGGTGATCGCCGCGTGGTGCTGCCGGGCTGCTGTGCCGACTGTGGAGTTCTGAGGTCCGTTCTACGCCCCTCGTCCACCTGAGGGAAGAGGTACTGGAGCGTCACCTGTTGTGCGCGGATTCACGAGCCGCCGCGCAGCGTCCTCAGCCCAGGTGCGTCCCGAAGAAGTCCTCGATCCGCCGCCACGCGTCCGCCGCGGACGCCGGGTGCGGCCCGAGCCCGCCGACGCGCATCAGCGGACGGAGCACCTTCGGGCCCACCGGGGCGTCGTTCATGAACGAGTGGCTGGCCTGCGGGTACTCCTTGACGTCGTGCGCGACGCCGGCCCGGGTGAGCGCGCCCTCCAGGTCGGCGGCCGCACCCTTGAGGGACGGGTCCCTGCCACCGAAGCTGCCGACGACGGGGCAGGCGTCGGCGACGGCGGCGTCGAGGTCCTTGGGCAGCTGGCCGTAGTTGACGGCCGCGGCGTCGAACCCACGCGACGCCGCGAGGATCGCGAACCCGCCGCCCATGCAGAAGCCGATGACGCCGACGCCGCCCGCGCAGTCGTCCTGCCCGGCCGTCCAGGCCCGGGTCGCCTCGATGTCGCTGAACGCACGCCCGTGCCCGGCGAACATGGCGCGGAACGTCGAGACGAGGCAGCGACGCGCGCCGCCCGCGCTGAACAGGTCGACGGCGACGGCCAGGTAGCCCGCGGCGGCGAGCCGGTCGGCCTGGCGGCAGGTCACCTCGTCGAGCCCGAACGCCTCGTGCACGACCACCACGCCGGGCCACGGGCCGTCGCCGGCCGGGCGCGAGACGTACGCTCGCAGCTCGGGCGAGGCGCCGTCGACGCCGGTGGTGGGGACGGTGGTCAGCGCGGGCAGGGTCACGCGCCCCACCGTAGGGACGGGGCCGCTACTCCGCGCGGCGGCGACGCAGCTGGCGCGCGACGACGCCCGCCGACACCGCCCCCAGTGCCAGCCCGACGACGGCGACCTTGCTGCCGGTGGTCTCCAGCGGACGGGGACGCAGCGCGACCGGCCGCTCGAACTCCAGCACCGGCCAGCCGTTCTCCTGGGCCGCGCGGCGCAGGGGCTTGTCGGGGTTGACGGCGAAGCCGTGGCCGACCGCGGCGAGCATGGGCACGTCGGTCTCGGAGTCGGAGTAGGCGAAGCAGCGGTCGAGGTCGTACCCCTCCTCCGCGGCCATCTCGCGGATGGCGACCGCCTTGTTCTCGCCGTACGCGTAGAACGAGATCTCGCCGGTGTAGCGACCGTCGACCTCGACCAGGCGGGTGGCCACCACCTTGTCCGCGCCGAGCATCTCGCCGATCGGGTCGACCACCTCGGCGCCCGAGGCCGACACGATGACGATGTCGCGCCCCGCCGCGCGGTGCCCCTCGATCAGCTCGACGGCCTCGGCGTAGACGAGCGGCTCGACGATCGTGTGCAGCGTCTCGGCGACGATGTCGCGGACCGTCTGGACGTCCCACCCGCTGCACAGGTCGGTGAGGTACGCCCGCATCTTCTCCATCTGGTCCTGGTCGATGCCGTTGATGCCGAACATGAACTGGGCGTAGGCGCTGCGCAGGACCGAGCGTCGGTTGATCAGGCCGCCGGCGTAGAACGGCCGGCCGAACGCGAGCGTGCTCGACTTGGCGATGATCGTCTTGTCGAGGTCGAAGAACGCCGCCTCGCGCGCCGGACCTCCGGGCTGGCCTGGGCTCACGCGACCAGCATAGGTGGGGTGGACGGCCCGCTCCGCGTCCACAGGGTGACGTCCGCGACCCCGTCGTCCACAGATCGTCCGCACGGGGTGTCCGTCCGGCCGGTGGAGCACGAGGCTGCGGCCATGAGCCCAGACGTCCCCCTCCCCGTCGACCGCCGTCCGGTCGTGGTCACCGCCGACGAACAGGTCCTCGAGGAGCTGCTCCGGCTCTGCGCGGCCGCCGACGTCGTGCCGGTCGTGGCCGGCGACGTCGCCTCGGCCCGCCGCGCCTGGACGTCGGCGGCCGTCGTGGTGGTCGACGCCGTCGAGGCCGCCCTCCTCGCGACCCACTCGCCACCACGCCGATCCGAGGTCCACCTCGTCGCCCGGCGGGGGGACGGCGAGGGCGCGTGGCGCAGCGCGGTCGCCCTCGGCGCCGAGCACGTGCACGTCCTGCCCGACGACGAGCGCGCCCTCGTCGACGCCCTCGCGGCCTCCGTCGAGCCGGCTGCCGACGACTCGGCCGTGGTGGCGGTCGTCGCCGGCAGCGGGGGAGCCGGCGCCAGCACCCTCGCCGCGGCGCTCGCCGTCACCGCCTCCCGTCGTGGCGTCGCGACGCTGCTCGTCGACGCCGACCCGCTCGGTGGTGGCATCGACCTCGTGGTCGGGGCCGAGGAGTCCCAGGGGCTCCGCTGGCCCGACCTCGCCGGCACCCAGGGCCGGCTCAGCGGCGAGTCCCTGCGCGAGGCCCTGCCCCGGACGGCAGGGCTCTCGGTGCTGTCGTGGGACCGCGGCGACGCGCCGGCGGTCTCCGCCGAGTCGATGCGCTCGGTGCTCGCGGCCGGACGCCGTGCCGGCTCCCTCGTCGTGGTCGACGTGGCCCGCCGCCTCGACCCCGCGGCCGAGGAGGCGCTGCTCGTGGCCCACCGGACGCTGCTCGTGGTCTCGGCCGACGTGCGCGGCGTGGCGGCGGCCACCCGCACGCTCGCCTCCGTCCGCGAGCTCACCGGCGACGTCGGCCTCGTCGTCCGCGGGCCCGGGCCGTCCGGCCTGGACGCCGACCTCGTCGCGTCCACGCTGGGAGCACCGCTGGTCGCGCGCGTCCGGGACGACCGCCGGCTGGCGGCCGCGGTCGACGAGGGCCTCGGGCCGGTCGCTCACCGCCGCAGCAGCGTCGCGGTCGCCGCGGGCCAGGTGCTCGAGGTCGTGCGCCCGGCACGGGACGTCGCGTGAGCGTCGCGCCCGACGTCGTCGACCGCGTGCGGGCGAGCCTGGCCGAGGACGGCACCGACGCCACCCCCGCGCGGGTCGCCGCAGCCCTGCGCCGCAGCGGCCGGCTGTACGGCGACGCCACCGTGCTCGCCGTCGTCGACGAGCTGCGCCGCGACACGCTCGGCGCCGGGCCGCTCGACGCGCTCCTGCGGCGACCCGGCGTCACCGACGTCCTCGTCAACGGGCCCGACCAGGTGTTCGTCGACGCCGGCGCCGGTCTCGAGCCGGCGGGCGTCCGCTTCGACGACGACGAGCAGGTGCGGCGCCTGGCGTCCCGGTTGGCCGCCGCGGCCGGGCGACGACTCGACGACGCGAGCCCGTGGGTCGACGTCCGCCTGCCCGACGGCACCCGGTTCCACGCGGTGCTGGCGCCGCTCGCCCGCCCCGGCACCGCCCTGTCGCTCCGGGTACCCGCCCGGCGTGCGTTCACCCTCGACGACCTCCGCGCGGCCGGCGCCGTCGGGGCCGCGGGCGCGGCCGTCCTGCGCGCGCTGGTCGCCTCGCGCGCGGCGTTCCTCGTGACCGGTGGCACCGGCTCGGGCAAGACCACCCTGCTCGCCGCGCTGCTCGGCCTCGTCGACCCCGCCGAGCGCCTGGTCGTGGTCGAGGACGCCAGCGAGCTGCGCCCCGACCACCCGCACGTCGTGGGGCTCGAGGGTCGCCCGGTCAACGTGGAGGGGGCCGGGTCGGTGACGGTGCGCGACCTGGTCCGCCAGGCCCTGCGCATGCGACCCGACCGGCTGGTCGTCGGCGAGGTGCGCGGTGCCGAGGTCGTCGACCTCCTCGCGGCGCTCAACACCGGCCACGAGGGCGGGTGCGGCACCGTGCACGCGAACTCCGCCCGCGACCTGCCCGCCCGGATGGAGGCGCTGGGCGTCGCTGCCGGGCTGAGCCGCGCCGCCGTGCACAGCCAGCTCGTCGCGGCGCTCGACGTCGTCGTCCACCTCGACCGAGGCCGTGACGGCGTGCGCCGGGTGCGTGAGGTGGCCGTCGTGGAGGGCGGGGACGACGGGCTCGCCCGCACCAGCACGGCCGTCGCGTTCGACCCCGACGGCTCGGCCCGTGCCGGCCCCGGGGCCGCCCGCCTGGAGTCGGTGCTGGAGGAGCGGTGAGCGCCGCCTGGGCGGTGGCATCCGCCGTCGCGGCCGCGCTCGCCTGCCTCGAGCTGGCCCGGCCGTCGCCTCGGGCGGTGGCAGCCCGGCTCGGAGGGACCGCCCCCGTCCGGCTCCCGCCGCTGCGTCGGTTCCTTCCGGTCGTCGCCGTCGTGGTCGGGCTGCTGGCCCTGACGACGGCCCGCGCCGCGACGCTCCTGCTCGGCATGGCCGGTGCGCTGGTCGCCTGGGCGGCCCTCGACCTCCGACGCCGCCGGTACCTGCGGCTGGAGGCGACGGCGCGGCGCGACGCCGTCGCCGAGCTGTGCGACGCCCTGGTGGCCGGCCTCGGCGCGGGGGTGCCGGCCGAGACCGCCCTGTCCGACCTCGCTGACGACTGGCCCTTCCTGCGGCCGGTCGCCCGGACGGCCCGACTCGGTGGCGACGTCTCCCGGGCGTGGCGGGAGGTCGCCTCCCAGCGGGGAGCGGCCGACCTCGGGCACGTCGCCGCGGCGTGGGAGGTGTCGACCCGCACCGGGTCGCCGCTGGCGGCCACCGTCGCCCGCATCGCCGGAGCGCTGCGCGACGGCCAGGAGGTCCGGCGCGAGGTCGAGTCGTCGCTGGGGCCGTCCCGGGCCACGGCGCGGTTGCTCGCCGTGCTGCCCGTGCTCGGTCTGGGGCTGGGCGCGGGGCTCGGTGGCGACCCGCTGTCGACGATGTCGACCTCGGCCCCGGTGGCGGCCTGCGTGCTCGCCGGCGTGGCGCTCGCCGTCACCGGGGTGGTCTGGGTCGAGCGGGTGGCCGATGCCGCCGCAGGGACCTGACCCGTGCTCGCCGCCGTCCTGGCCGCTCTCGCGGTCGCCCTCGTGCTCCCGCCCCCGCCCGTCGAGCGCCTCCGGCTCGTCCTGGCGGCGCCGGACGAGACCGGGCCCGGTCCGCTCGCGCGGCTCCGGGCGGGTGCCTGGTGGACGTCGCCCTGGACGATCGCCGGCCTCGTGGCGCTCGTCGTCGTCTGGTTCGTGCCGAGCGGGCCGGGCCTGGTGCTCGCTGCCCTCGCCGGCCTCGGGGTGCGGACGTGGGTGTCGCGCCTGGAGAGCGGTGCGGTGCGCCGACGGCGCGAGCAGGTCACGCGCGACCTCCCGCTCGCGGTCGACCTCGTGGTGGCGGCCCTCGCCGCGGGCAGGCCGCCGTCCCTGGCACTGCGGGCGGCCGGCGAGGCGGTCGGCGGTCCGCTCGCCGACGACCTCGCGCGCGCCTGCGCGCGCATCGACCTGGGGGCCGACCACCTGGAGGTCTGGCACGAGCTCGGTCGCGACCCGGCACTCGGACCGCTCGGGCGCGCGTTCGCCCGCGCGGCCCGCACGGGCGCGTCGGTGGTCGACGTCCTCGACCACCTCGCCGACGACCTGCGCCGGCGGCGCCGGGGCGCGGCCCAGGAGGTCGCACGCAGCGTCGGGGTGCGCACGGCCGCACCGCTCGGACTGTGCTTCCTCCCCGCCTTCGTCCTGGTCGCGATCGTGCCCGCCGTCGCGGCCGTGTTCTCGACCGCCGTGGGCCCCGCGCTCGGCCGTTGAGCCCGGTCCAGACCCACAGGGTCGCGCCCGGTGCGGTTCCGTCCCCAGGTCGGCGCCGGAGGCGGCACCCGACGCCGCGGCGGACCCATGGTGTCGGCGTCGAACACAACGCCCCGGCCGGATCCGGGGCCCTCACCAGGAGGGTCTTCCATGACCACCACCACGCTGCGTCACCCCGTCCGCGCCCGTCGCACCGTCCTCGCCCGTCGCCGGGACGAGGCGGGCCTGTCCACCGCCGAGTACGCCGTCGGCACGCTCGGCGCCTGCTCGATCGCGGGCATCCTGCTCAAGGTCGCCGGCTCCGACTGGTTCATGGACATCGTCAAGATGATCATCGAGAACGCCTTCAAGGCCTTCCTCTGACCCAGTCGGCCACCGCGGGTCGCGCGCCGGGCCCCGTCC
>NZ_JBMGQR010000060.1:0-26232 GCF_049059935.1 Solicola agrisoli
GAGCACCGCGAACGCGGGGTGCTCGGTGAGCGGGAGAGCGGTGACCGTCATACGCCCATTTTACGACAGTCGAACACACGTTCGCAACGATGTGGACGCGGAGCAGGCTTTGCCGACGGATCGACCGGCAGAGGAGACGGTCGTCCACAGGTCGCCGCACGAGCACACCCGACCACCCCCACGTCTCACCCGGCCGCCTCCGCCACCCGCTCACGGAGCCCCGCCGCCATGCCGGCCACGGTCGCGAGGTCGAAGAACCCGCCCACGACCTCCGCCACCCGCACGTGCGCGACCGGGGCGAGCCGCAGCCGCAGGTGCACGCGGGTCGACGCAGGGGAGTGGGCGGTCAGGACGAGGGCCCACGAAAGGGAGGTGGACCCGCGGGTCGAGCGGTGGACGAGCGCCGACGGGGGATCGACGAGCGCGACCTCGAAGGTCGCCTCGGAGCCACCCCAGTCGGGGACGACGTCGCCCACCGTCAGACCCAGCCACCGCTCGTCCACCACCCGCGCGGCCCGGCGTCCGGCGGGGACGACCCGTTCGACCGACCGGGGCAGGTACCAGCCCGCCCGGCCCTTTCCGAGCTGCTCCAACCAGGGCCAGACCGCCTCCGGCGGGGCGGCGACCGTGAAGGCCCGGTCCATGACGACGTCGGCGTGCGGGACGATCTCGTCGCCGACGAGCGAGGCCGCGACCTCCTGCGGGCGCGGTCGTACGTCGCGAAACGTCCGGGTGATGCTCATGGGTCGAGTATCGACGTCTGTCGGCACCTCGTCCTACGGTCGGGACATGGCTCCCGAGGACCCCACCCACGCAGCAGACGTGCCGCTGGTGCGGCAGGTCGTGCTCGACTGCCCGCACCCACGCACCCTGGCCGAGTTCTACCGCGGGCTGCTCGACTACGAGTACCGCGATGGCGACGAGCCACCACCGGACGGCGAGCCCGATCCTCTCGGCGACGACTGGCTCGTCCTGCGGCCGCGCGGCGCCGACGCGTCAGCCGGTCGCGGCATGGCCTTCCAGCGCGCGGACCCGTACGAGCCACCGGTCTGGCACTCGGGGCCGGTGCCGTCCTCGCACCAGCTGCAGATGCTCCACCTCGACATGTCGGTGCCGGACGTCGCAGCCCTGGCCCGCCAGCGCGAGCGGGCCCTGATGCTCGGCGCCACCGAGCTGTTCGACCGCACCGACGACCCGGACGAGCCCCTGCACGTCTTCGCCGACCCCGCCGGCCACCCGTTCTGCGTCTTCGTCGGCTGAACCGCCCACCCACCTGGAGGATCCCGTGCACGCCACCCGCATCATCACGAACCTGACGGTCCCCGACGTCGACGCGGCCAAGGGCTTCTACACCGACTTCCTCGGCCTGAGCACCGAGGAGTTCTCCCTCGGCTGGGTCGCCCGCTTCACCTCGCCCGAGACCGGTGCGAGCCTCCAGCTGGTGTCCCGCGACGCGACCGCACCGGAGGACTCGGTCGTCTCGGTGCCCACCGATGACGTCGACGCCGCGTACACGGAGGCGCAGCGGCTCGGCTACGAGATCGTCCACCCGCTCACGACGGAGGCGTGGGGAGTGACCCGGTTCTTCGTCCGCGCGCCCGATGGCAACGTCGTCAACGTGGTCGGCCACCGCGACTGACGCGGGGGAGTCCGGGGCCGGTCAGGGCGACTGCGCCCAGCCCGCGACGGGAAGTCTGAGGTAGACGCCGACGAGCAGCCCCGAGCCGACGAGCTCCTGCACGCCGGCCCGCACCCGCTCTGCCCGACCATTGCGGTCGCGCGCGCGGTACTCGTCCCACTTCGAGCCGATCTCGACGAGCACGTCGAGGTCGAACCGGTCGATCGGGCCGACGTCGCGGAACCGCACGACCACGTCTCCGGCCTGGAGCTCGCCGTCGTAGGGCTCCGCCGGGCACTTGACCGCGAGCGACACCAGATGGGGGAGCGCGTCGGCGACGGCGCGCCGGACCTGCTCTGACACCGCTTCGGAGCAGGTGACGTCGACGAGGGGCACGACACGATCCTACGAACCTGTCGCAGCGCCAGGCGAACGCTGCAGGTGCGTCACCGCAGAGGATCGGCGCCGTCCTCGCTGAGCACGCGGTCGATCATCGCGTGGCCCTCGGCCTCGAAGTCCTCGTCGCCCACCAGGTGCGCCCACACCGCGGTGTTGGTCGCCTCGCGGACGCGCTGGCGGAACCACGCCGCGGACTCGCGCGGGTCGGACCCGTAGCCCTCGACGAATGCCGCCTCGCGCGCCGGGTCCTCGCGGAAGTCGCGTGCGTGCAGCCGCAGCCAGTCCGACATCGGGGGTCGCAGCGCCGCGCGTCCGAAGTCGATGGCGCTGATGCGTCCGTCATGCACGAGCCAGTTGCGCGGCTGCCAGTCGCCGTGGCACGGCACCAGCGACAGCGGCTCCGACGGCCAGGACAGGACGAGCTCGCGCAGACGTGCCTCGACCGAGGGCGGGATGCGATGGCTCTTGTCGAGGTTGCGCAGGACCTTGAGGTCCTCCTCGCGCTCGTGCTGCGCGTCGACGTGGCCCGGCTGCGCGTGGAGCATCGACAGGAGATCACCGGCCTGCCGGAAGGTGTCGAGCCGCCGCTGCGCGGGGGAGCCGAGCACCAGCTCGCCGGGCAGGAAGTCGGTGACGAGGATCTTCGCGTCCCGGTCGCCGGCGACGAGCCGTGGCGCTCGTCCGCGGCTCACCCAGGGCGCCAGCCAGCGTTCGTGCGCGTCAAGCTCACGCGGGACGTGGTGGTTCGACGCACCGTCCGCCTTGACGACGTAGCGTCGGCCGTCCGCCTCGACCTCGGCGACGACGCTCTCGACCAGCCCCCATCCGTGGTCGCGCACCACACGCAGACCCGGCAGCCACCCGTCGAGGAGCTCGCGCTGCCTCGAGGTGAGGGGAGCCAGGGGAGTGGACATCCCGGTGATCCTAGGTCGCCCCCGAACGGTCTCCCGTCCGATACCGTCCACAGGTGGGCGTACGCAACTACCTGGTCGAGGGCGTCTCGGGCACGGGCAAGACGTCGGTGTGCCACGAGCTGCGCCGGCGCGGGCACGACGCCGTCAACGGCGACACCGACCTGGCCTACCAGGGCGATCCGGTCACCGGCGCACCCACGCACGGCGAACCGAGCCACTGGAACCACGTCTGGGACGTCGAGGCGGTCCGGGTGCGCGTCCAGGACCGCTCCACGCCCGTCACGTTCTTCTGCGGTGGCTCGCGCAACGTCGCGGCGTTCGTCGACCTGCTCGACGGCGTCTTCGTCCTGCAGATCGATCTCGACACGTTGAACCGGCGGCTCGACGACCGACCGGCCGACGAGTTCGGCGCCAGCGGGCCCGAGCGCGACCTCGTGCTGCGGCTCCACCGCACCGGTGAGGACTTGCCGCGGCACGGCATGGTCGTCGACGCCACGCGGCCACTCATTGACGTCGTCGACGAGATCGTCCGCCGTGCAGGGGAGGAGACCGAACGGCTGTCGCACCGTCCCGATCACGCGTAACTGACATAATGCCGCTTATCGGCGATGCCTTTGTCTTCGTGTTCATACGCCGCACGCCGCCGACCTCATGTCAGTCACCCCTCCGGGGTGCTGTCCTCTTAGGGAGCCAGCGTGCTCAGAGTCACCGGCCAAGCCGTCTGCAGCCCTGAGGATCCCGCCAGGCCGCTCAGGCTCAATGTCCACAGCATCTTGAGGACCCCCGAGACGCGGCGAGACACCGCACAGCACGGTTGGCCCGTTTTACCGGATTCCATGCGAGTTCTTCGCCATGGTGTCGCCGGTCAAGCCTTGCCTCAGGTCAGCCAGGAGGTGCTTGGGCAGTCGTACTTCGACCTCGGCGTGCCACTCGTTCTTGCAAAAGTCTGGCGCAATGGTGGCCGCGTCGAGCCTTGGACCTTCGACAATCGGGTCAGAGGTTTCGCGGGTTCAGCCGGAGAAGCGGTGTGACGCCCCTGCCTGTCCTGGCTACCGCCGTCCGGCCACCGGCAGCACGCCGAAGGCCCGCCCCTAAAGCGAGTAGGGGCGGGCCTTCTGTGACGTACACTACAGCCTGAAGCGTTGCAAGTTTCCCGGGAAGGCCACCAGGTGCAGCAATCGAACGAGGCACAAATTCTTCACGCGCACCTTTCTCGCCTATTGAGTTTCAAAGAAGTCAGCATGGCAGACGCTTGGTCCAAAATTTTAGGTACCAAGTACGGGGAGACTCAATTCGTCATCCGGCATCTCGAGGTTTGCAATATGTACTCGACCATTTTGGACGACGTAGCCACGATGGACGAAGCCGACTCCGCGATGTTCTATGAGTATTCGCATCAATGGTGGTCCGGCATCGTAGGCAATGGCGCCTCGTGGGAGAACGCGGTGCCCCAATGCACCGATCTGACGCAGCCTGCTGTTCATCTCCTTCGTGCCCTCGCCGGCAATCTCGCCTATCGGTTGCCGGTGGGTATCTCCGCCAAAGGTATCGAAAAGGGCTTAGCAGAACTTCGTGCGCAGACTATAGAGTGGGATGCGCTATTGAAGAAGGACGCTGCGGACCTCCCCAACGGATTCGTTGTCAAATTGGAAGCCGCATTTATGAATATTCGGTGGCTTATCGATAACGTCGAACTGTACGGAACGGCCAGAGTCCAGAAGGCTGCCACAGACGCGATGGGGCTGATGACGGTTAGTTCCTATTCTGGCTCCGCCCAGAAGACCCAGGCTTGGGGCCCACGGATCAACAAGTTTCTCGTAACCGTGGCCGCTATCTCACTCAGCACGTCAGCAATCGCCGCTTCGACGGAGCAGACTGTGAAGTCAATCAGTAACATCACGACAGAAATTGTCGCAATGCAAGAGCGATTTGAAACCCCAGAGAATGATTCCGATAGATCGGACGATGCGGCGAACCAAAAGAAGTCCGGACAGTTGGAAGCAAAGCCGGGCGACTCGGCCGAAGATGTGTCCGATGACGAATAGACGATCTAAGTGATGAGAACTTCGACGCCGTTGACGATGTAATATCGGCCTGCAAGAGGTCGCTTGGCACCGCCGAAGACGAACGATTTGCTCGAATTGAGTCTCCAGTGCTGTCCGCCATGACGACCCAGGTCGCCCCGCATGAATCGGTACGGACTTCCATGGGTGGGCTGGTGGCGCCGGTTCATCGTGCTGCCCGTGCTGGTCGGCCTACACATCTCGGCGGGCGTGCCCCTCGGCAGCTTGTTCGACTCCCCCGGATTCGGCTGTTTCATACTTGGCCCTGGCGGCGGCGCGCTGCTGACCGTGCTGGACACCTGCGTCATTGGTTAGCTGGTCTACACGTAGGGCAATCGACGCCTGACCTACGAACGCGAACGCGAACGCGACCAACTGGATCGCGCCGAGGCCGCACGTATTGCAGACTACGATTAGGAAAGGGCTCTGTTTGAGGCTTCTACGCCGTCGCCCCGCAAAGAAGGTGCCGAACGGCAGGCGCGGGCGGTACGTACTGAAGTACAGACATCTCTAGTACATGTCGCCTATCGGCGATGCTTCGAGAAATGGCTTCCTAGCGGTGCAGCTCCCGGCCGAGCTGCTGCACGAGGTCCACCGAGGCCTCGATCTCGGCCCGGCGGACCGAGACGCTCTCGACGTTGAGCCCGAACGGGACGCCCATGTGTCGGCAGTACGCGATCAGCTCGCGGGCCGCGCCGAGCGAGTGCTCGTACGACGCCTGCAGCGTGTCGTCCGCGTGGCGCAGGTCGTTCTGGATCCAACGCGGCACGTCGACGCCGAGCCACCCGAGGAACTCGAGCGTCTTGAGCGACCCGCACACCGAGAAGGTGAACACGATCGGCACGGGCTCGAGACCCCGTGCGTCGCACTCGTAGCGGTAGTCCGACACCAGGTTCTTGGCGGCATTGACGTCGTAGACGACCTGCGTGACGAAGAACGAGCAGCCGGCCTCCTGCTTGGCGACCAGGCGCAGGTGCTCGTCGCCGCGGCTGGTGTGCCGCTCAGGGATCGCGACGCCCCCGAGCCGCAGGTCGGGACGCGCCTGCGCCCACAGCTGCTGCGCGCGGACGAGCGACGTCGCCGACTGCCGACGCCCGGACGAGGCTCCCACGAACACCGTCAGGGCGCGGTCGGCGTCCTGGGCGCCCAGCCACGCGTCCAGCTCGGTCTCGTCGTACTTGCCGACGGCCCGGTAGACGACGACCGGCGTGCCCCAGTCCGTGAGGTGCTGGGCCAGGAAGGTCGCTGGGTCGATCGTCGGGAGGAACGGGAACGGCCGCTCCTCGGGGTTGCGGTCGCTCTCGTCGTCGATGTCGTAGAGGACGAGGCCGTCGAGGTCGAGGGGAGCCAGCCGCTTGCGGGTGAGGTCGGCGACCTCCTGCGCGCGCTCGCTCGTGACCGTGACCCGAGGAGGAGTCATGGCGAAGAGCAGGAGCTCGCTCCCCCGTGCCGCGATCCGCTTCGCGAGGTCCATGGGTCGACCGTAGTCGACGACCTCAGTCGATGAATCCCGTGCTCGGGTCGACCATGGAGAGGAAGTCCCGGGCGCCGTCCTCGATCTCGGCGCGGGTGAGGCCTGTGCTGGAGGCCGACGCGAACCCGTATCCGGGGTGCGGGCCGCTGACCCAGTCGTGGTCGTACGTACCGGGCTCCCCCGGACGCTCACGAACCTCGAACACCTCGCCGTCGACGTCGAGGTGCACGGTCAGCTGGGGCGTCGTCGCTCTGGCTTCTCGGCGCTCGCGGGCTGGACGCCCAGGCGGCGCAGGGCTCTGACGTACGCCTTGGCGCCACGGCTGTCAGGATCCGGACCGCGCACCGGAGCACGCCGCATGCTGCCGCCGAGGCGGACCGCGGGAGTGTCGTTGCTCATCGTGTGCTCCTGGACGTCGAGGTGCGCTTCTGAGACTACCCGGTCACCAGCGGGATGTCGTGAGGTCACGGGCCGCCTCCTCGAGCGCGTTCGCGACGTCCTCGGACCACAGCTGGGCGAAGCTGCGAGCCACTCCTGGCGCGAGAGCCCGACCGGACGTGCTCGGGGACCTGTGACTCGTACTCGGACCGGGTGCGCACCACGAGGTCGAGGTAGGGCTCCTCGTCGATCCCCACGTCCTGTCCGGCCCGCTCACCCGACGCGACGCACTGGCCGATGACGCCCATGCCCGGACGCCACTGCACGCCCGTGGTGACCGCGCGTCGCGACCGCTCGTAGGCGACCCTCCTCAGCAGGGTCCGCCACCGTCGCACCGGGCTCGGTCGCACGACGTACATCGCGAGTCCGAGGTCGCGCACGTCGATGCCGGTGAGGTCGTAGACCGACCAGCCGAGCGCGCGGAGCCGCACGCCGGCGGCCTCGCGGTGCGACTCCGCACGCTGGGAGCGCCACTTCCCCACCGCTGCGGCGGACGCGGACAGGAACGCGACAAGCGCACCGGCACCTGCGAGCGTCGACTGCGCAGGTCGGTCAAGGAACCTGCCGAAGACGTCGGCGGCCAGCGTGCCGGCGATGACCAGGGCCGCGACCGCAACGAGCACCTTGAGCACCAGTGCCGTGTTGCCCGACTTCACCCGATCGCTCCCCCTCGTCCTGACCAGCACCGTACCGGCGGGGTCGGACGGTCAGCAGCAGCCGCGCGAGGACGACGAAGGGAAGGAGCGCGAGCCCCTTCCCTTCTCAAGGTATAGCGCCTGTGGGGGCTTGCGGCAAGACCCCGTGGCCGTCGCAGAATCCCCTGCGCACCTGCCACACGCACCCTCCGAGCGGAGCCCACCTCAGTGCCAGACCCCACGACCAGCGCCTTCGACCTCCCGCCCCACCTCTCCCCCAAGGCCGACCCGTCGATGGTCGCCGACGACGAGGCGCACTTCGCCGCGATCGCCGAGAGTCTCGAGCGGTCGGTCGCCGACCTGACCGCCCGGCTCGACGACGCGCGACGCGCGCCGGGCGGCATCGGTCAGGCGGCGATGGACCGCGACCAGGAGGTCCACCGGCTCACCTCCCGCCTGCGGACCCTGCGCCGGTTCGGCATCGACCTGTGCCTGGGACGGATGGTGCCGGCCGACGGCGGCGACGCCGTCTACGTCGGACGTCTCGGCCTCAAGGACGCCGGCGGCCGGCGGCTGCTGGTGGACTGGCGCTCCCCCGCCGCCGAGCCGTTCTTCGGCGCCACCCACGCCGACCCGATGGGTCTGGCGAGCCGCCGGCGCTACCGCTGGACGCTCGGACGGGTCAGCGACTACTGGGACGAGGTGTTCACCGCCGACGGCCTCGACGGCCACGCCGCGCTCGACGACCAGTCGGCCTTCATCGCCAGCCTCGGCACCGACCGCTCCGACAGGATGCGCGACGTGCTCGGCACGATCCAGGCCGACCAGGACGCGATCATCCGCGCCGGCTCGCGCGGCACGCTCGTCGTCGACGGCGGCCCCGGCACCGGCAAGACCGTCGTCGCGCTGCACCGCACGGCGTACCTGCTGTACGCCGACCCGCGGCTGGAGCACCACCGCGGCGGCGTCCTGTTCGTCGGGCCCCACCAGCCGTACCTCGCGTACGTGTCCGACGTGCTGCCCAGCCTGGGCGAGGACGGCGTTCAGACCTGCACCCTGCGCGACCTCGTCCCCGAGGGGCCCGGGGCGGGCGGGGAGACCGATGCCGAGGTCGCCCGGCTCAAGGCCACCGTCGCCATGGTGACCGCGATCGAGCCCGCCGTCCGCCTCTACGAGGAGCCGCCCACCCGGCCGATGGTCGTCGAGACGCCGTGGGCCGACGTCCGCCTCGACCCCGCCGACTGGGCCGAGGCGTTCGCGTCGGCGTCGGGCACGCCGCACAACGAGGCCCGCGACCAGGTGTGGGACGAGCTGCTGACGATCCTGGTCGACAAGCACGCCGACGACGAGGACCTCTCCCCCGACCTCCTGCGCCGCGCCCTGCGTCAGGACGACGACCTCGTCGACGCGTTCGGACGGGCCTGGCCGCTGATCGAGGCCACCGACCTCGTCGGCGACCTCTGGGACGTCCCGGCGTACCTGCGTCGGTGTGCGCCCTGGCTCTCCCCCGACGAGGTGCGCCTGCTGCAGCGCGACGACCCCCAGGCCTGGACGGTGTCCGACCTGCCGCTGCTGGACGCCGCGCGTCGACGGCTCGGTGACGTCCGGGCCTCCGGCCGCCGCCGTCGGCAGGAGGCCGAGGTCGCCGCCCAGCGCGAGCAGATGGACCAGGTCATCGACGAGCTGGTCCAGGCCGACGGCGACGCCTACGGCGTCGGGCTCGTGTCGAGCCTGCGCCACGAGGACCTCCAGGCCGCCCTGGTCGACGACGCCGCGCTGCCCGAGGCTGACGTCGACCTGCTCGCCGGCCCGTTCGCGCACGTCGTGGTCGACGAGGCGCAGGAGCTGACGGACGCCGAGTGGCAGATGCTGCTGCAGCGCTGCCCGTCGCGCAGCCTCACCGTCGTCGGTGACCGCGCCCAGGCACGTCACGGGTTCACCGAGTCGTGGACCGATCGGTTGGGGCGCGTCGGGCTCGACCGGGTGGAGGTCGCCTCGCTCGGCATCAACTACCGCACGCCGCAGGAGGTGATGGTCGAGGCCGAGCCGGTGATCCGGGCCGCGCTCCCCGACGCGAACGTGCCCACGTCGGTCCGCAGCAACGGCCTCCCGGTCGAGCACCGGGCGACGTCGGAGCTGACCGGCGTCCTCGACGGCTGGCTCGCCGAGCACCCCGAGGGCACGGCGTGCGTCGTGGGCGACCCGACCTTCGCCGCGACCTCGCGCGTCCGATCGCTCTCGCCCGAGCTCGTGAAGGGCCTGGAGTTCGACCTCGTCGTCCTGGTCGACCCCGACGCGTTCGGCGACGGCATCGAGGGGGCCGTCGACCGCTACGTGGCGATGACCCGGGCCACCCAGCGCCTCGTGGTGCTCAGCCCCGACGGGCCTGCTTCGCGGTGATGACGTGCTTCAGCTGGTCGCCGTCGTCCGGTTCGGTCGCGTCGCCGTCCGGCAGGTACGCCCCCACACCGCCGGACTCCACGTCGCCGACCATGACGTTGACGCGCTGGCGCCCGGCGCGGTCGCCGAGGCAGCGCTGCGGGAACGACACGCGGATCCACCCGTTGCGGCCCGTCCGGAAGGTGGTGCGGAGCCTCTCGCAGGCCCAGGGTCGCTCGTCCTCGGTCGTCAGCGACCCGGCGCCGGCCACCCACCGACGTCCCTGCGGGAGGACGATCACGTAGTGCTCGACGCGGTGCGCCTCGGTGTTGCTGGACCGCCCGATGGCGAACCCGAGGCCGGTCCTGCCACGACGGACCTCGCTGACGCGCACGGTGACCACGAACCGCTTGGCACCGTTCTGCACCTTCACCGATCTGAGGTCCATGAGAGCCGGCGCGTCGCCGACGGCGTCCATCCGCTTCTTGGTCTGCGCCGAGGCCGGTCCGCCGGCGGCGACCACCAGCAGCAACGTCAGTGCGACGACGGTCAGCCTGCGCACGACTGCGCTCCCCCGGGTGCTCATCACGACATCATCGGGTCCCCGAGGGCTCCGCGTCCGGCGATCGGCCTCGATAGGCTCCGGAGGTGCCCACCCGTGCCGACATCGTGACGTTCCACGACCCGCCCCCGCCGCCGGGGCAGTCCCCCTGGGTCGACGGCGCCGCGCCGAGCACGCACGTGGAGGTCGTGGACGCCGACCCCGCGTGGGCCGACTGGTTCGTCGAGCTCGAGGCGCGTGTCCGCGCCGCGCTCGGTCCGCGCGCGCTGGTCGTCGAGCACGTCGGGTCGACCTCCGTGCCCGGTCTGGCCGCCAAGCCGATCGTCGACGTCGACCTCACCGTCGCCGACACCGAGAACGAGGTGGCGTACGTCCCGCCCCTCGTCGCCGCCGGTTTCGAGCTGCGGGTCCGCGAGCCGTGGTGGCACGGGCACCGCCTGCTGCGCTCGACGACGCCGATGTGCCACCTGCACGTTTTCGACTTCCGCAGCCCCGAGACCGTCAAGCACCGGGTGCTGCGCGACTGGCTGCGCACGCACCCCGACGAGCGCGAGCTGTACGCCGACGCCAAGCGCCGGGCCGCGGACGCCGCGACCGCCGCGGGCGAGGACTCCATGCAGTACAACGCCCGCAAGGAGCAGGTGGTGCGCGAGATCTACCACCGGGCGTTCGTCGGCACCGGCCTGCTCGACTGACGGGGTCGCCCCCGGCGCGCGCCGAACTACCGAGGAATCGAGGTCGTGGTCCGTATCGGGGCCCGACCTCGTTTCTCCGGTCTCGACCGGCCACCGACCCGTCAGCCGGCCACGTACTCCGCGAGGTGCTCGCCGGTCAGGGTGGAGCGGGCCGCGACGAGGTCGGCCGGGGTGCCCTCGAAGACGACGCGCCCGCCGTCGCGACCGGCGCCCGGGCCGAGGTCGATGATCCAGTCGGCGTGGGCCATGACGGCCTGGTGGTGCTCGACCACCACCACCGACGTGCCCGCGTCGACGAGCCGGTCGAGCAGGCCGAGCAGGTTCTCGACGTCGGCGAGGTGCATCCCCGTCGTGGGCTCGTCGAGCACGTAGACCTCGGCCTTCTCGGCCATCTGCGTGGCGAGCTTGACGCGCTGACGCTCGCCGCCGGACAACGTGGTGAGCGGCTGCCCGAGGGTCAGGTACCCGAGCCCGACGTCGACGAGCCGGACCAGCACCTTGTGGGCCGCAGGGGTCCGCGCGTCGCCCTCGCCGAAGAACGCCTCCGCCTCGGCCACCGACATCGCGAGCACCTCGGCGATGTTCCGGCCACCGAGGGTGTGCTCGAGCACCGCCGCCTGGAAGCGTCGCCCCTCGCAGTCCTCGCAGGTGGACTCGACGGTCGCCATCACCCCCAGCTCGGTGAAGATCACGCCGGCGCCCCCGCACGTCGGGCAGCCGCCCTCGGAGTTGGAGCTGAACAGCGCCGGCTTGACCCCGTTGGCCTTGGCGAACGCCTTGCGGATCGGCTCCAGCATCCCGGTGTACGTCGCGGGGTTGCTGCGGCGCGATCCCTTGATCGCCCCCTGGTCGATCACGACGACGCCGTCGCGGGCCGCGACGGACCCGTGGACCAGCGAGCTCTTGCCCGAGCCCGCGACGCCGGTCACGACGCACAGCACGCCCAGCGGCACGTCGACGTCGACGTCGCGGAGGTTGTGGGTGCCCGCACCGCGGACCTCCAGCGCGCCGGACGAGGTGCGCACCGACCCCTTGAGGGCGGCGCGGTCGTCCAGGTGCCGACCGGTGACGGTGTCGCTCCCCCGCAGCCCGTCCAGGTCGCCCTCGAAGCAGACCCGGCCGCCCTCGCTGCCGGCGCCGGGCCCCAGGTCGACCACGTGGTCCGCGATCGCGATCGTCTCGGGCTTGTGCTCGACGACCAGCACCGTGTTGCCCTTGTCGCGCAGCTGGAGCAGCAGCCGGTTCATCCGCTCGATGTCGTGCGGGTGCAGGCCGATGGTGGGCTCGTCGAAGATGTAGGTGACGTCGGTCAGCGACGAGCCGAGGTGTCGGATCATCTTGGTGCGCTGCGCCTCCCCTCCCGACAGCGTGCCGGCGGGACGGTCGAGCGAGAGGTAGCCCAGGCCGATCTCGACGAACGAGTCGAGCAGGTGCCTCAGACCCGTCAGCAGCGGCGCGACGGACGGCTCGTCCAGCTCGCGGACCCACGTGGCCAGGTCGCTGATCTGCAGCCGGCAGAGGTCAGCGATGCTCCGGCCCCGGATCGTCGACGACCTGGCCTCGGCGCTGAGCCGTGTGCCCTCGCACTCGGGGCACGACTGGAAGGTGATCGCGCGCTCCACGAAACGGCGGACGTGCGGCTGCATGGCCTCCACGTCCTTGGACAGCATGGACTTCTGGATCCTGGGGATGATCCCCTCGAAGGTGAGGTTCACGCCCTCCACCTTGATCTTGGTCGGCTCCGCGTACAGCATCGTCTCGAGCTGCTTCTTGGTGAAGGTCCCGATCGGCTTGGTCATGGGCAGGCCGACGCCCTCGAACAACCGGCCGTACCAGCCGTCCATCGAGTAGCCCGGCACGGTCAGCGCCCCGTCGGCCAGCGACCTGGTCTCGTCGTACAGCGCGGTGAGGTCGACGTCCGAGACCGAGCCCATGCCCTCGCAGCGCGGGCACATGCCACCGAGGTAGACGGCGTCGCGGACGACCTTCCTCTCCACGCGCCCCCCGGCCTTCTCGGTGCTCATCGCCCCGCTCGCCCTGCGCGTCGGGACGTTGAACGAGAACGCCGTCGGCGGACCGACGTACGGGTCGCCCAGGCGGCTGTAGAGGATCCGCAGCATGGCGTTGGCGTCGGTGGCGGTGCCCACCGTCGAGCGCGGGTTGGCACCCATCGGCTCCTGGTCGACGATGATGGCCGTCGTCAGGCCCTCGAGGTGGTCCACGTCCGGCCGGGCCAGCGACGGCATGAACCCCTGGAGGAACGCGCTGTAGGTCTCGTTGATCATCCGCTGCGACTCCGCCGCGATGGTCTCGAACACGAGCGAGCTCTTGCCCGACCCCGAGACCCCGGTGAACACCGTCAGCCGGCGCTTGGGGAGCTCGAGGTCGACGTCCCTGAGGTTGTTGACGCGAGCGCCGTGCACGCGGATCAGGTCGTGACGGTCCGCCGCGTGCGGCTCGGACGACCTCTCGTCAGTGGTGCTGGCCCTGCTCATCGTCTCGTCCTCGCCGGTCGGTCGTCGGTGTCACCGCTGCTGGATGCGGACCATGGTGCCGGACGGGTCGCGCACGGCGCAGTCGCGCGCACCCCAGAACTGGTCGGTCGGCTCCTGCACGACGTCGACGCCGGCGGCCTGCAGGGCCTCGAAGGTGGCGTCGAGGTCGTCGGTGGCCAGCATGATGCTGGCGAAGGTGCCCTTGGCCATCATCTCGCGGACGGTGCGGCGCTCGTCCTCGGTGGTGCCGGGGTCCGAGCCCGGCGGGTACAGCACGATCGAGGTCCCCGGCTGCCCGGGCGGCCCGACGGTCAGCCAGCGCAGACCGCCGTTCTCGACGTCGTTGCGCAGCTCGAACCCGAGCGTCTCCCGGTAGAACGCCAGCGCCGCGTCGGCGTCGTCGTGGGGCAGGAAGGTGGTGTGGATGGTGATGTCCATGGCCGTCACGCTAGGTGCGGCGCGGTGGCCCGCGCTTCTCGATTCCTGACCGGTCTGGTGACCTTCCGGGACTCGCACGGCGGCATGCCGTCCGCGTCCTCGGACGCCGCGCGACGGTACGTGCTGGGCGGCACGCCCACGAGCTCGGTGAAGCGGGTGCTGAACGTGCCGAGGGAGGAGAACCCGACGGTGAAGCAGACGTCGGTGACGCTGACGTCGCCGCGGCGCAGGAGCGCCATCGCCCGCTCGATGCGACGCGTCATCAGGTAGGAGTACGGCGACTCGCCGTACTCCCGGCGGAACTCACGGCTCAGGTGACCGGCCGACAGGTGGACGCCGCGCGCGAGCGCCTCGACGTCCAGCGGCTGCGCGTGGTCGCGGTCGATCCGGTCGCGGACGCGACGCAGGCACGCCAGGTGGCGCAGGCGCTGGGCGTCCTCGTCGACCGCCGTCACGCCCGGTCCTGCCAGGTGCACAGGCACACCCGGTTGTCCTCGGCGTCGGCGAGCACCCAGAACGACGGCGCCTCCTCGTCGCTGACCAGCACCCCTCCGGCGGCGAGGGCCGCGGCGATCCGCTCCTCGACCACCTCGGGCGGCACCCACAGGTCGAGGTGGAACCGCTGACGGGGCTCCTGCGAGCCCGACGCCTGGAACCACACGTTGGGCAGCACGTCGTCGTGCAGGTCGACGTCGTCGTCGGACCGTCGCTCGGACATGTCGAGCACGGCCGACCAGAACGCGACGACCCCCTCGGCGTCGGGGGTGTCGAGCGCGAGCTCGAGCTGCTTGGTCGCGCGCGGGTCGGCCCGCACTCCCTCGGCGGCCGCGAGCTCGCTGATCCGGCGGGCGAGCCGCAGGTCGCGCTCGGTCACGCCGCCGACGTCGTGGCTGGAGGTCCTGACGTCGAGGTACGGGTACCGCAGGTCGAGGTCGGGGTGGTGGTCGGCGGCTTCCGCGGCAGCGCCGATCTGCTCGACGAGCCGCAGCCCGGTGGCGAAGTCGCCCGTCAGCAGGCGGGTCTGCAGGCCCCGCAGGAGGTACGACCAGTCGGTCAGGCCCGCGTCGGCGACCTGCTGTCCGGAGAGGGTGCTCATCGCCACATCATGGTCGGGACGCACGCCCGCGCCAAGCCCTCTGGCGGCCGTCGCGGCGGCGTCCTAGGTTCGGCCCATGGCCACGGAGTCCGACCTCACCCTCGACGGCGACCGCACGCTGCACGTCTACGACTCCGCGCCGGGCGACGCCGCGCGCCACGTCGTCGTGTGGCACCACGGCACGCCCAACGTCGGCGCCCCTCCCGAGCCCCTCGTGCCGCTGTCGGACCGGCTCGGCGTGCGGTGGGTCTCCTACGACCGCCCCGGCTACGGGGGCTCCACGCCCCGTCCCGGACGCAGCGTCGGCTCGGCCGCGCACGACACCGCCGCGGTCCTCGACTCCCTCGGCGTCGGGTCCTTCTCGCTGATGGCGCACTCCGGTGGCGGTCCCCACGCGCTCGCGTGCGCCGCGCTGATGCCCGACCGCGTCCGCGCGGTGGTGCCGATGTCGGGGCTCGCGCCCTACCGGGCCGACGGGCTCGACTGGTTCGAGGGCATGGCGCCCGCGGGCGTCGCCTCGCTGACGGCGGCGGCCGAGGGCCGCGAGGCCAAGGAGCGCCACGAGGCCGCGGACGTCGACCTCGACATGGGGTTCACCGACGCCGACGAGGCCGCGCTCGGCGGCGACTGGTCCTGGGTCCTCGACGTCGTGCGCCCGGCCCTCGCCGGCGGCCCCGCTCCCCTGGTAGACGACGACCTCGCCTACGTGGCGCCGTGGGGCTTCGACGTCCGCGACGTCGTGGCGCCGACGCTCGTCGTCCACGGCGGACGCGACCGCGTGGTCCCGCCGGCCCACGGCCGGTGGCTGGCCGGGCAGCTGCCCGCCGCGGAGCTCTGGCTCTCCCCCGACGACGGACACGTCTCGGTGCTGGGTCGGGCCTTCGCCGCGCTGGAGTGGCTCAGCGACCGTTCAGGCTGAAGTGCTGGTAGTCCTTGAGCGACCGCCAGGCGCCACCCCACTCCCAGCCGACGGCCGCGAACGCGCGCACCACCGCGCCGTCGGCGGTGACCACGCCCGGGCGCGGTGTGCGGTCCAGGTAGGACGAGGCCAGCTCGGGCACGACCACCTCGCCCTTCTCGTAGGGGTTCTGGAACGGGTTGACGTCGATCGCCGTGCCGTAGGCGTGCTGGGAGAACGTCGACCCGCCGGTGACGGCCCGGCACACGAAGGCGCCCGTGTTGTTGCCGTCGCCGGTCGGCGGTGCGTCCAGCTCGGCGCGGGTGGTGACGCGCATCTGCTCGATCGGGAAGTCCGCGCGCCAGAGCCGTGCGAACACCCGCACGACGTCGTCGGCCACCGTGGTCGCGACGAGCAGCTCACCGGTGCGGCGTGAGCCGTCGAACCCCCGGAACGTGACGCGCACCCACGACAGGTCGCCGCGGCCGACCGGGCAGGACGACGTCCACGTCGAGCGGTCCAGGACGGCGCGCGGAGCCGGGGTCACCACGCGCGACGCGAAGCCCGTGCCGGGCAGTCCCTCCACCGAGTCCGGCAGCGTGAACCGGCGCTGACGCAGCTCCGGCGGGGTGGGCCTGGCCGTGGCGACGCCGTCGGCGTCCACCGGGAGCACCCGGGTGCCCAGCCACGCGGGCGCGACCGTGCCCGGCTCCGGGGACGGCGAGGGCGTCGGTGTCGGTGTCGGTGTCGCGGCGGGGGTGGCTGACGGGGTGACGGTGGCCCGCTCGGGCTGCGGCGCGTCGGGCGTGCCGGCGCTGCAGGCGGCGAGCAGCACGGTCGCGGCGACCAGCGGGAGCAGGCGTCTCACTGCCCAGACGGTACCGCCGCATCCTGGCTCATAGACTCCTTCGGTGGACCTCTCCGACCTGCGCACGCTCGGCCGCTCCGGCCTCCCCGTCAGCCCGCTGACCCTCGGCACGATGACGATGGGCAACCCCGACTGGGGGTCCTCGGACGAGGAGTCGGCCGCGATCTTCGACGCCTACGTCGACGCGGGCGGCAACGCCATCGACACCGCCGACGTCTACAGCGGCGGCCGCAGCGAGGAGCTCGTGGGCCGGTTCGTCGCCGAGCGCGGGCTGCGCGACCAGGTGGTGCTGGCCACCAAGGCCGGGTTCGGGTCCGGCGGCGGCCCGCTCACCGGCGGCGCGAGCCGCAAGAACCTGACCCGGGCCGTCGAGGGGTCCCTGCGCCGCCTCGGCACCGACCACATCGACCTGTACTGGCTGCACGTCTGGGACGGGGTGACCCCGGCCGAGGAGGTCGTGCAGACGCTCGGCGACCTCGTCGGCGCCGGCAAGATCGGCTACTACGGGTTCTCCGACACCCCCGCGTGGTTCGCCGCACGCGCCGCCACCCTCGCCGAGGCCGGCGGCGTCGCGGCCCCGGTCGCGCTGCAGCTGGAGTACTCGCTGGTCGAGCGCACCATCGAGCGCGAGCACGTCGTCGCCGCGCGCGAGCTCGGCATGGGCGTCGTCCCGTGGAGCCCGCTGGCCGGCGGCTTCCTGGCCGGCAAGTACAGCCGTGACGGCGCCGGCGCGAGCGGCCAGGGCCGCCTGGCCGGCTCGAACCCGTTCGGCGACTCCAAGTTCACCGACGCCAACTGGGCCGTCCTCGACGTCCTGCGCGAGGTGGCCGGCGAGGTCGACCGGCCGCTCTCCCAGGTGGCCCTGGCCTGGACGCGGCAACGGCCCGGGGTCAGCACCATCCTGCTCGGCACCCGCACCACCGACCAGCTCGCCGACAACCTCGCGTCGCTCGAGGTCGACCTCCCGCCCGACGCGATCGCCCGGCTCACCGAGGCCAGCGCGATCGACCTCGGGTTCCCCTACGCGATCTACACGCCCGAGACGATGGCGGCCGCCGTCACCGGTGGCGTGCAGGTCCGCGGCTGGAGCGCGGGCGCATGACGCACCTCCAGCGCACCGTCGAGCTCGCCGAGGCCAACGTCCACGAGGGCGGCAAGCCGTTCGCCTGCGTGGTCAAGGACGCGTCCTCGGGCGAGGTGCTCGTCGAGGCGACCAACCAGGTCGCGCAGACGGGCGACGTCACCGCCCACGCCGAGGTCGTCGCGATCCGTGCGCTCGCCGAGGGCGGCCGCACCGACCTGCACGGCTGCGACGTCTACGTCACCGCGTTCCCGTGCCCGATGTGCCTGGGCGCGCTCTACTACGCGGCGCCCGACTCGCTCACGTACGCCGCCACCCGCGAGCAGGAGGGCGAGCACTACGAGGACGGCGGCCGGTACATGAGCCTCGCGACGTTCTACGACGAGTACGCCAAGCCCGAGGCCGAGATGTCGCTGCCCGTCCGCCAGGGCGACGCCGACGACCCCACGAGCCCGTTCCGCGCCTGGCGCGAGGCCCACCCGGACGCGTGACGGGAATGTAAACCGCCGCGGTGGCCTTGTGCCTGCGTGACCCTCGCCTCAGCACGCCCCGACGCCTCCGCGCGTCGACGCGTGCCGTCGTGGCTGACGGTCCCCGCGATGTTCGGGGCCGGTGCCCTCGCCGCGGTGCAGGCCGGGGTCAACTCCGACCTCGCCGGCGCACTCGGGTCCGGGCCGCGTGCCGGGGCCACCGCGTCGGTCGTCAGCTTCGGCTCCGGGCTGGTCATCCTCAGCGTGGTCCTGCTCCTCGCCCCGCGGTCGCGTCACCGCGTCGAGGCGGTCGGTCGGCGCGTCCGGCGCGCCACCGTCCCGCTGCCCATCCTGGCCGGCGGCCTGCTGGGCGCGCTGCTCGTCGCCGCCCAGACCCTCAGCGTCGGGGTGCTCGGCGTCTCGACGTTCGTGGTCGCCTTCGTGGCCGGCCAGTCGTTGAGCGGCCTGGCGGTCGACCACGTCGGGCTGGGTCCGGCCGGCCGCCAGCGCGTCAGCCCGACCCGTGTCGTCGCGGCCGCCCTCAGCCTGGTGGCCGTGGTGCTCGCGTCAGTCGAGAAGGTCGCGGGGTCGCAGGCACTCACCGGTGGCGACGTCGCGCTGCTCGTCCTGCCGTTCGCCGCCGGCGTCGGCTTCGCGCTGCAGCAGGCCGCGAACGGCCGGCTCAGCGCCGAGACCGACCCGTGGGCCGCCGCGTGGAACAACTTCCTGGTCGGCACCGTGGCGCTGGCCGTGCTCGCCCTCGTGACGCTCACGCGCCCGGGTGACCTGAGGCTGCCCCCGCCCGAGCCGCACCTCTACGTCGGCGGGGCGATCGGCGTCGTCGTCATCGGGCTCTCGGCGGCCCTGGTCAAGCGGCACGGCGTGCTCACCCTGAGCCTGTGCGTGATCGCCGGGCAGGTGGTGATGGCGCAGGTGCTCGACGCGCTCGACCCTCGCACGCCCGTCACCGCCCTCGCGGCGACCGGTGCCGGTCTCACCCTGGTGGGCGTGGCGATCGCGCTCGTCGGCGCCCGCCGTCGCGGCTGAGGTCGCGCACGGCCGGGGATGAGCACGCGGGCTCATGCCGCGGGCCCCTCCCCCGCGCGAGCCTGGGCCCATGCACCTCTCGAACGCCGTCCTCGCCCGCGCGGCCGGGCACACCGTCGTCCGCGTCCTCGCCCTGCTCGGCGTCGAGCGGCTGCTCATGGGCACGCACCTCGACGGCGTGCTGCGCACGGTCGGGCTCTACTCCGACGACCCCGTCGGCGCCGGCCTGACCGCGTTCCTGATGGTCGTGGTGGTGGCCGGCGTCCTCGGCGTCGCCGACGGGCTGCTGCGCCGGCGGACCACGTCGACCGGCCTGCAGCTCGCGGTGTGGGCCGTCGTGGCGGCCCTCTACGGCGCCGCCTCGGCGTCGCTGGGCGACTGGACGGGCGTCGGCGAGTGGGTCTTCGGCGCCGTGCTGATGGGCGGCCTGGCGGCGGCCGGCGGGCTCACCGGGGTCGCGGTGGGCACCGCGCTCCGCCTGGCCGTCACCCCGGCCGCCACCCCTGGACGGCCTACCTAACGATCGTTAGAATCGCGCCACACCGACTCGGAGGCTGCCCCATGGACCGCTACGCGCTGCGCGACCGCACCGACGCCCTCGACCCCGAGACGCAGTACGAGGAGATCGTCCGGATCCTGTACTGGCAGGAGTTCCCCTGGGACGTCAACCAGGCGCTCGGCCTGGCGCTCTTCCGCACCTACGCGGTGCCCACGATCGGGCGGCTCCTGGCCGACACCGGCGAGTTCACCGGCCAGGTCCAGAAGCGGTACGACGACACCGGCCTGATCCTCGACGCCGTCCTCGAGCACGGTCTCGGCGACCCGCGGGGACGTGCCGGCGTGCGTCGCATGAACCAGATGCACGGCTCCTACGACATCAGCAACGACGACATGCTCTACGTGCTGTGCACCTTCGTGGTGTGCCCGATCCGCTGGCTCGAGGAGCACGGCTGGCGCCCGCTCACCGCCAACGAGAAGCGCGCGAGCGTGAACTACTACCGGGAGCTCGGTCGCCACATGGGCATCAAGCAGATCCCCGAGACGCTGTGGGAGTTCGTCCTGCACCTGCAGGCCTACGAGCGCGAGCACTTCGCGTACGACGAGGGCGGCCGCGCCGTCGCCGACTCGACGCTGTCCCTGATGACGACCTTCCCCCCGAACCACCTGCTGCCCAGGCGCGCCGTCCTGTGGTTCTCGCGCACGCTGATGGACGAGCCGCTGCTCGACGCGTTCGGCTACCGGCGCCCGTCACGCGCCGCCCGCGCGGTGACGCGCACGGCGATGGGCGTCCGCGCGGCTGTCGAGCGCCGGATGCGTCCGCGCACCGAGCCCGTGCGCGTCCGCGACCTGCCCCAGGTGCGCAGCTACCCGGACGGCTACGACGTCGACCGGCTCGGCACCTTCCCCCGCACCTGCCCCGTCACCGGCGCCGAGGCACCCGTCCACGCCTGAGTCAGGGGTCGACGCCGACGACGCGCAGGCAGATGTCGACGTAGCGGGCCGCGATCTCCTCGGGGGTGTCGGGGCCGTCGGTGCGGTACCACCGGGTGATCGACTGGAGCATGCCGAGGATCGCGCGGGTGGTCTCCCCGGGGTGGGACGCCCGGAAGACGCCGCTCGCCACGCCGTCGTCGACGATCTCGGCCAGCACGGTCTCGACCTGCTTGCGGAGGGCGGCGTACTGGGCGCGGTTCTCCGCCGACAGGTAGCGCGACTCGGCGTCGAGCGCCGCCGCCCGCACCCGCCGGGTGCCGTGCAGGGTGATCGCCTCGACGACGTTCTCGAACCGCCGGCGCACGTCGTCACCGCCGTCGGACGCGGCCGCCTCGACCCGCCAGAGCAGGTCGCGGATGCCGCCGGCGACGAGGGCGAGGAGCACGCCCTCCTTGCTGTCGTGGTGGTAGTACAGCGCGGGGACGGTCTGCCCCACGCGGCGCGCGATGTCGCGCACCGAGGTGCCGTGGAACCCGCTCTCGTAGAAGGCGTCGAGCGCCGCCTCGAGCAGCGGGGTGAGCGCGGGGGCGTCGTGACGACGCCAGTCGACGTCGCCGACCGGCCTCTCCGCCGACACCCTCGCGCGCGTGCTCATCGGACGACGGTACCCGCGAGCCGCGCCCCGATCAGCGTCTCGGCCTCCGACACGATGCGCGAGATCAGCTCGGCCACCGTCGGCACGTCGCGGATCAGGCCCTGGCTCATGCCGGCGCTCCAGACGCCCTCGTCGGTGTCGCCCGACTCGTAGACGCCCTTGCCGCGCTGGCCGGAGACGAGGTCGCGGACGTCCTCGAACTGCCCGCCGGCGTCGAGGATCTCGACCACCTTCCGGCTCACCTCGTTGCGCGCCACCCGTGCGGTGTTGCCCAGCGTGCGGAACAGCAGGTCGGTGTCGCGCTCGGTGGCGTCGACGAGCGCGTCCTTGACGTTCTGGTGCACCGGCGCCTCGGCCGTGGCCAGGAAGCGCGTGCCCATGTTGACGCCGTCGGCGCCGAGCGCCAGCGCCGCGACGAGGCCGCGCGCGTCGGCGAAGCCGCCCGAGGCGATCATCGGGATCTCCACCTGGTCGGCGGCCGCGGGGATGAGGACCAGGCCCGGGACGTCGTCCTCGCCGGGGTGGCCGGCGCACTCGAAGCCGTCGATGCTGATGCCGTCGACGCCGAGGTCCTGGGCCTTGACGGCGTGGCGCACGCTCGTGCACTTGTGCAGGACCTTGACGCCGTTGTCCTGGAACGCCGGCAGGTGGTCCTTGGGGTTGAAGCCGGCCGTCTCGACGATCGTCACGCCCGACTCGACGATGACGTCGCGGTACTCGGCGTACGGCGGCGGGTTGATCGACGGCAGGATCGTCAGGTTCACGCCGAACGGCTTGTCGGTGAGGTCGCGGGTGCGCGCGATCTCCTCGGCGAGGTCCTTCGGGGTCGGCTGGGTGAGCGCGGTGATGAACCCGAGGCCCCCCGCGTTGGCGACGGCGGCGACCAGGCCCGCGCGGCCCACCCACTGCATGCCGCCCTGCACGATGGGGTGCTCGACGCCGAACTCCTCGGTGAACCTGGTGCGCAACATCGATCGTCCTCCTGGGACCGTCGGGGGTCTTACCTAGCGTTCGTTAAGGCTCGATGCTAGCGTCGATCGACCCGCCGTGCGAGAAGGGACCACCCCATGTCCGAGTCCGACACCTCCCCCGTCCTGGCCGAGCGCCGGGGCACCGCACTGTGGCTGACGGTCAACCGTCCCGACGCGCTCAACGCCGTGACCGCCGCGATGCTCGACACCCTGGCCGACGAGGTCGAGGCCGCCGCCGACGACGCCGACGTGCGCGTCGTCGTGCTGACCGGCGCCGGGCGCGCCTTCTGCGCCGGCGCCGACCTCGTCGCGGGCGGGGGCGACAAGCCGGGCACCGACACCATCGACGCCGCCAACCGCCTCGTCCGCGGGCTGCGCACGGTGCCCAAGCCCGTCGTCGCGGCCGTCAACGGTCCGGCCGTGGGGGTGGGGTGCTCGATCGCGATCGCGTCCGACGTCGTCCTCGCGAAGGAGTCGTCGTACTTCCTGCTGGCCTTCGCCAACGTCGGCCTGATGCCCGACGGCGGTGCGTCGGCGCTCGTCACGGCCGCCGTCGGACGCGCCCGCGCGTCGAGGATGGCGCTGCTCGCCGAGCGGGTGCCCGCCCCGCAGGCGCTCGA
Source organism: Solicola agrisoli (assembly GCF_049059935.1). Taxonomy (NCBI): domain Bacteria; kingdom Bacillati; phylum Actinomycetota; class Actinomycetes; order Propionibacteriales; family Nocardioidaceae; genus Solicola; species Solicola agrisoli. The sequence goes on from NZ_JBMGQR010000060.1 coordinate 23,251, forward strand.
CTGGGGCCTGATCGGCCAGGTGGCGGCGGACGAGGCCTACGAGGCCGACGTCGATGCGCTCGTGGGCAGGCTCGCCGCCGGCCCCACCGCGTCGTACGCGCGCACGAAGGCCGCGCTGCACACCACGTCGCTCTCGCTGCTCGAGGAGGCCTTCGCCGCCGAGCGCGAGGGCCAGTCGGCGATGTTCGACACCGACGACTTCACCGAGGGCGTCGCGGCGTTCCGCGAGAAGCGCACGCCCTCCTTCGTCGGGCACTGACCTCGTCGGGCACTGACGCGGGCGCGTGTCGCCGCCGGGTGGTTCGATGGCGACATGCAGATCACCAGGTACGGACACGCAGCCCTGCTCGTGGAGGCGGCCGGCACGCGCGTGCTGCTCGACCCGGGCACCTTCAGCCTCGACTCCGCCTTCGCGCTCACCGGGCTCGACGCGGTCGTCATCACCCACCAGCACCCCGACCACGTCGACGTCGAGCGCCTGCCCGGGCTCGTCGAGGCCAACCAGGGCGCGCTGCTGCTGGCCGACCCGCAGACCGTCGACCAGCTCGGTGCCGCCTGGACGGCCACCGAGGCCGGCACGTCGTGGGAGGTGGGCAGCCTCAGCCTGACGGGCGTCGGCGAGCGGCACGCCGTCATCCACCCCGACATCCCCCGCATCGGCAACGTCGGCCAGCTCGTCACCGGCGAGAACGAGCCCGTGCTGTTCCACCCCGGCGACACCTACGAGTACGCGCCCGACGGCGTCGACGTCCTGGCGGTGCCGCTGTCCGCTCCGTGGGCCAAGTCGTCCGAGACCGTCGAGTTCGTCCGTCAGGTGGCTGCCCGCGTGGTGCTGCCGATCCACGACTGCACGGTGTCCGAGCTCGCGCGCCCGATGTACTGGGGCAACGTCGCCAACCTCGGCGGCACCGACGACGCCCGCTTCCTCGGCCAGGACGAGTCCACCGAGGTCACGCTCTAGGCGTCCGCGTCCCGGTGGGCCTCGATCTCGGCGGTCAGCGAGCGGCGCACGTCGTCGGTGGCGAACGAGGCGTCCACCGACGCCTGCGCGAGGTCGACCAGCGCGCCGCGATCGAGCCCGAACACGTCGTGCGCCAGCTGGTACTCGCGCTGCAGCGTGGTGTCGAACATGCCGGGGTCGTCCGAGCTGAGCGTGACGACGACGCCGGCGTCGCGCAGCGCGGTGAACGGGTGGTCCTCGATCCGCTCGACCGCGCGGGTGCGCAGGTTCGAGGTCGGGCAGACCTCGAGGGGGATGCCGTGCTCGGCGAGGTGCGCGAGGAGCGCGGGGTCCTGGGCGGCGGCGATGCCGTGGCCCACCCGCTCGGCGCCGAGGTGGCGCAGCGCGTCCCAGATGGTCTCGGGCCCGGTGGTCTCGCCCGCGTGCGGCACGCTGTGCAGCCCGATGGCGCGGGCGCGCGCGAACACGTCGGCGAACTGCGGGCGGCCGACGCCGATCTCGGGCCCGCCGAGGCCGAAGCCCACGCTGCCCTCGGGCGCGTGCTGCTCCACCCAGTCGATCGTCCGCTCCCCCGACGGCAGGCCCAGCTCGCCGGGGATGTCGAAGATCCAGGCCAGCTCGACGCCGTGCTCGGCCCGCGCGGCGCGACGCGCGGACGTCAGCGCCTCGGCGACCGCCTCGGGCGCCATGCCCATCGCGGTGACGTGGCTGTCGGGCGTCACGGTCAGCTCGGCGTACCGCACGTTCTGCGCCGCGAGGTCGGCCGCGACGCCCACCACGAGCGCCTCGACGTCCTCGGGCTCGCGCACCAGCGAGTTGACCGCGATGTACACCTCGATGAAGTGCGCGAAGTCGGTGAACTCGTAGAACGCGCGCAGCGCGGCCTCGTCGGTGGGCACTCCCCCGTCAGGGTGCCGACGGGCCAGGGCGAGTACGGTCGGCACCGATGCCGAGCCCACCAGATGCACGTGCAGCTCGGCTTTCGGCAGTCCGGCGACGAAGCGGGCGACCTCAGGATCGTTCACCGCGCCATGGAACCATGAGACTTGTTTATCTCATATGTGAGATAGGGTGAGAGACATGAGCGACGACTACCTGGTCCGCATCGGCGGCCTGATCCGCGACGCACGCAAGCACTCCGGCTGGACGCAGGCCCAGCTGGCCACCGAGCTCAGCACGAGCCAGAGCGCCGTCAACCGCATCGAGAAGGGCCAGCAGAACCTCAGCCTGGAGATGCTCGCCCGCATCGGCGAGGCGCTGGACTCCGAGATCGTGTCGCTGGGCGCGTCCGGCCCCAGCCACCTCCGCGTCGTCGGCGGCACCCGCCTGTCGGGCGAGATCGACGTCAAGACCTCGAAGAACGCCGGCGTCGCTCTCCTGTGCGCCTCGCTGCTCAACGAGGGCACCACGGTGCTGCGCAAGGTCGCCCGCATCGAGGAGGTCAACCGCCTGCTCGAGGTGCTGGAGTCGATCGGCGTGCGCACCCGCTGGCTCAACGACGACAACGACCTCGAGATCGTCCCGCCGGCGCGCCTGGACATCGCCGCGATGGACGAGGAGGCCGCGCGCCGCACGCGCAGCATCATCATGTTCCTCGGCCCGCTGATGCACCGCCAGGACTACTTCGAGATCCCCTACGCCGGTGGCTGCGACCTCGGCACGCGCACCGTCGAGCCCCACATGACGGCGCTGCGACCGTTCGGCCTGGAGGTCAAGGCCACCGAGGGCAGCTACCACGCCACCGTCGACGCGGCGAAGGGCCCGCTGCGTCCGATCGTGCTCACCGAGCGCGGCGACACCGTCACCGAGAACGCGCTGATGGCCGCCGCCCGCTACGACGGCACCACGGTCATCCGCAACGCCAGCCCGAACTACATGGTCCAGGACCTGTGCTTCTTCCTGGTCGAGCTCGGCGTCGAGATCGAGGGCATCGGCACCACGACGCTGCGCGTCACCGGCTCCCCGCAGATCAACCGCGACGTCACCTACGCGCCCAGCGAGGACCCGATCGAGGCGATGAG
>NZ_JBMGQR010000061.1:0-26150 GCF_049059935.1 Solicola agrisoli
GCTGGGCCGCCGGCATCAAGGCGAGCCCGATGGTGCTCGGACGGATGACCGCCCGCCTCGACGAGGCGCCACGGGCCGGCGAGGAGTGCGTCGCGGTCGGGTCCCTGCGCGACGTCCAGGGCCGCAAGCACCTCACGGCCACCGCCCTGTACGGCGACGACGGCCGCCTCCTCGGGCGCGCCGAACAGACCTGGATCACCATCGACCTCGCGGCGTTCAGCTGAGCCGTCGCGGTCGTTAGGCTCGTCCGGTGACCGACACGCTGCCGTCCGAGACCCGTACCGACGTCCCCTGGTGGCGCGACGCCGTCTGCTACCAGATCTACCCGCGCAGCTTCGCCGACTCCACCGGCGACGGCGTGGGCGACCTCCCCGGCATCACGTCGCGCCTGCCCTACCTCGCCGAGCTCGGCGTGGACGCGGTCTGGCTGTCGCCGTTCTACACCTCGCCCCAGGCCGACCACGGCTACGACGTCGCCGACTACCGCGACGTCGACCCGATGTTCGGGACGCTGGCCGACGCCGACGAGATGCTGGCGACCGCGCACGGCCTGGGCCTCAAGGTCATCGTCGACCTGGTGCCCAACCACTCCTCGGCCGCGCACGTCTGGTTCCAGGCGGCGCTCGCCGCGGCGCCCGGCAGCCCCGAGCGCGCCCGCTACATCTTCCGCGAGGGCAAGGGAGAGGACGGCTCGCAGCCGCCCAACAACTGGCGCTCGCAGTTCGGCGGCCCGGCGTGGACGCGGGTGCCCGACGGCCAGTGGTACCTGCACATCTTCGAGCAGGACCAGCCCGACTTCGACTGGGACAACCCCGAGGTGGGCGACGAGTTCGAGTCCGTCCTGCGGTTCTGGCTCGACCGCGGCGCCGACGGCTTCCGCGTCGACGTCGCCCACGGCATGGTCAAGGCCGACGGCCTGCCCGACGCCGCCGGCGACGCCGAGGAGCCGGCCGAGGGCGGCGAGATGGTCTCGCACCACGAGCGCCCCTACTGGGACCAGCCCGGCGTGCACGAGATCTACCGACGCTGGCGGCGGGTGCTCGACGAGTACGACGGCGACCGGATGATGATCGGCGAGGCGTGGACCGCCGACGCCGAGTCGATGGCGATGTACGTCCGCCCCGACGAGATGCAGCAGGTCTTCAACTTCCACTGGCTCGAGGCGGAGTGGTCCGCGGCGGCGTTCCGGCAGGTCGTCGAGGACACCTACGCGGCCGTCGGCCCGGTCGGCGCCACCCCCACCTGGGTGCTGTCGAACCACGACGTCACGCGCACCGTCACCCGCTACGGCGGCGGCACCGTCGGCCTCGAGCGCGCCAAGGCCGCGACGCTGGCCATGCTCGCGATGCCGGGCTCGGCGTACATCTGGCAGGGCGAGGAGCTCGGCCTGCCGCAGGTGGACGTCGCACCCGAGGACCGTCAGGACCCGATGTACCTGCGCGGCGGCGGCGTCGGACGCGACGGGTGCCGCATCCCGGTGCCGTGGTCGGGCACTCAGGCGCCGTTCGGCTTCGGACCCGGCGAGGGCCAGCCCTGGCTGCCGATGCCCGCGGAGTTCGGCGCGCTCAGCGTCGAGGCGCAGGCCGACGACCCCGCGTCCACGTTGTCGTTCTTCCGCGCGGCGCTGGCCGTCCGTCACGACCTGGTGGACGGGCTCGACGGCGGCCTGAGGTTCCTCGACCGCGGTGACGACGTGCTCGCCTTCGCCCGCGACGGCGAGCCCGGCCTGGTCTGCGTGGTCAACTGCGGCGACGCCCCGGTGGACGTCGCCGACCTCGGCGCGCCGCTCGTGTCGTCCGTCCCGCTCGACGGCACCTCGCTGCCGGGCAACGCCGGCGCCTGGTTCGCCGCCTGACCCACCCCGTCCCCGCACCTGTCGGTGCGTGGTGATGCCCTGACGTCACCACGCACCGACAGCTCGGCGGGAACAAGGGCGGCGGGCGGTTGGTTGTAGCGTCAACCAAGCCGTTCCCGGCCCACCGTCCCCTCCCACAGGAGTCCCCCATGTCGATCGTCGTCACCGGAGCCACCGGCCAGCTCGGCCGCCTCGTCGTCGCCGCCCTGCTCGAGCGCGGCGTCCCCGCCGCCGACGTCCTGGCCACCGGCCGCGACGCCGACAAGCTCGCCGGTCTCGAGTCCGACGGCGTGCGCACCCGGCGCGTCGACCTCGACGACCCCGCGACGCTCGACGGCGCCTTCGCCGCGGGCGACACCGTGCTCCTGGTCTCGACCGACGCGGTCGGCCAGCGCGTGGCGCAGCACACCGCCGCGATCGAGGCCGCCGCCGAGGCCGGCGTCGCCAGCGTCGTGTACACGAGCGCGCCGCACGCCGACACCTCCGGCCTCGTGCTCGCCCCCGAGCACAAGGCGACCGAGGAGGTGCTGCGCGCCTCCGGCGTCCCGTTCACCGTGCTCCGCAACAACTGGTACACCGAGAACTACCTCCCGCAGGTCGAGCAGGCCCGCGCCACCGGCGCCCTGGTCGCCAGCGCCGCCGACGGACGCGTGGCCAGCGCCACCCGTCGCGACTTCGCCGAGGGTGCTGCCGTCGTGCTGACGACCGACGGGCACGAGGGCCGCACCTACGAGCTCAGCGGCGACGTCGCGTGGTCGTTCGACGACCTCGCCGACGTCCTCGGCGACCTCACCGGCCGCGCGGTCGTCTACCGTCCCGTGAGCTCCGAGGAGCACCAGCGCATCCTCGTCCAGGCGGGCCTCGACGAGGGCACCGCCGGCTTCGTGGCCACGCTCGACGCGAACATCGCCCGCGGCGACCTCGCCGACGCGACGTCCGACCTGCGCGACCTGATCGGCCGCCCCACCACCACGCTGCGCGACGGGCTCACCGAGGCCGCCGCCGGCTGAGTCCTAGGGCGTCGGCTCGCGGGCGTCGTAGGCCAGGAAACGACGGTTCAGCGACACCGCGAGCACGACGCCGACCACGCAGGCCGCGCCGCCGACGACGAGCGCCACCGGCTCGGACGTCGCCGACGCGAGGCTGCCGGCCACGAAGTCGCCGAGACGCGGGCCGCCGGCGACCACCACGGTGAACACCCCCTGCAGACGGCCGCGCAGCGCGTCGGGCGCGGCCGTCTGCAGCATCGTCGAGCGGTAGGCCGACGAGACCATGTCGGCCGAGCCGGTCAGCGCCAGCAGCGTCACCACGAGCCACAGGACGCCCGGCAGCCCGACGGCGCCGACGCCCGCCAGCAGCACCGCGGCGCCGTAGGCGGCGACCGCGACGGCTACCGCGAGCCCGTGCCGGTGCACGCGTCCGATCCAGCCCGACACCGAGAACGCGACGATCGAGCCGATCGCCGGTGCCGCCTGCAGCAGGCCGAGCGTCGACGGGCCGCCGGCGTAGACGCCGAGCGCCAGCGCGGGGAACAGCGCACGCGGCTGCGCGAGCACCATCGCGCACAGGTCGAGGACGAACGTCATCCGCAGGTTGGGGGCGTGCCGCAGGAACCGCAGGCCCTCCAGCACCGAGCGCAGACCGGGCGTCCCCGTCCGCTCGGCCGGCGGGACGGGCGGGAGCCGCACGAGCGCGTACAGCGCGGCCAGGAACGTCAGCGCGTCCACCGAGTACGTCACCTCGACGCCGTGCCAGCCGATCAGCACGCCCGCGAGCAGCGGCCCGACCGTCATCCCGAGGTTGAACGACGCCATGCTCAGGGCGTTCGCCGCGGGCAGCAGCTCGGCCCGCAGCAGCCGGGGCAGCATCGCCGAGCGGGCGGGGTTGTTGACCGCGAACAGGCCCGACTGCACCGCGACCACCCCGTAGAGCAGGCCCACCGAGTCGACCCCGGCGTACGCCTGGGCGACCAGCACCAGCGAGCACGCCCACAGCCCGAGCGCCGAGACGAGCGCGACCGTGCGCCGGTCGAACGCGTCGACCAGCGCTCCCCCGTAGAGGCCGAACGCCACGAGCGGCACCAGCGCGAACAGCCCGACCAGTCCGACCGCGAAGGACGACCGGGTGATCACGTAGACCTGGTAGGCGATCGTCACCGCGGCCATCTGGGCGCCGAGCTGCGAGACCGTCTGGCCGAACCACAGCCGCCGGTACGCCGGCGACTCCCGCAGCGGCCGGACGTCGGTGACGAGCAGCGACAGAGCACCGAGACGAGCAGCCACGAGAGCCGATCCTTGCACGCAGAAACCTTCTTGTCCGACGCCGGGAGGCGGCGTACGGTTTCTCGTACACGGAGAGGAGGTGGTCCAGTAGTGAGTGATTCTTGGACTTGTGAGGTGGCTGCGAGCTAGCCGCTGACGCAGGGGCCACGCAGGCTTCCGGCCGCTCAACTCAGCGTCTCGGCGGCGGCCAATCCCCCGCAGTCACCCGGCCCGCAGGGTGTCGAGGTCTAGTCCCCTCGACTGGTGCTCAGCACCGACCCTGCGGGCCGTTCCACGTCTCCGGCAGGTGTGAGGCTCGTGACCCTCTCGTGACATCGGCGGCAGATCCCGTATCGTCGACCGGGTTTTGCCCCCGAAGCAGCAGGAGAACCCCCGTCTCATGCGCAAGAGCACCGTTGCGACCGTCACGTCGCTCGCCCTCGTCACCGGAGGCTTCGGCCTCGCCGTGGCGTCCCCCGCCGGCGCCTCCAAGGGCGTCTCGTCCCAGGTCAGCATCTCCAAGTCCGCCAGCTCGCAGACCCAGCGCGAGAAGCCGCGCGTCACGCTGACCGCGAAGGTCAAGCCCCGCGACGGACGCCGCGCCCGCGGCCACGTCAACTTCAAGGCCGGCGGCAAGCGCGTCGCCAAGGCCGCCGTGCACGGCGGCGTCGCCCGCGTCACGCTGCCCCGCACCACCGAGCCCGGCCGGTACAAGATCCGCGCCGTGTTCGTCCCCAAGGCCGGCAGCGGCCTGGCCACCGCCCGCTCCCCCAAGGCCGGCCGGAAGGTCGCCGTCGCCACGTTCCCCGGCGACCGCAAGTGGGACAAGCTCGCCAAGTGCGAGTCCGGCGGCAACTGGAAGACCGCCACCGGCAACGGCTACTACGGCGGGCTGCAGTTCTCCAAGAGCACCTGGCGCGCCGTCGGCGGCGACGGCCTGCCCCACCAGGCCTCCCGCCTGAAGCAGATCGACATGGGCAAGAAGCTCAAGAAGCGCGCCGGTGCCGGCCAGTGGCCCGTCTGCGGAAAGGTCCTCTGATTCGGACGCCACGCATCCCGAATTCTTGACTCTTGCTCGAACGCCTCGCGCTACGGCGCGAGGCGTTCGCGCGTCCAGGAGTCGCCGGACGCGGTGAAGCGCAGACGGTCGTGCATGCGGCCCTGGCGGCCGTGCCAGAACTCGACGACGTCGAGCGCGACGCGGAAGCCGCCCCACTGCTCCGGACGCGGGACGTCGTGGGGGTACGCGGCCTCCACCTCGGCGTAGCGGCGGTCGAGCTCGTCGCGGTCGGCCACCACCTGCGACTGCGGTGAGGCCACGGCACCGAGCTGCGAGCCGTGCGGGCGCGAGCGGAAGTAGGCGTCGGACTCCTGCGGCGCGACGGGCTCGACGCGCCCCGTCACCCGCACCTGGCGCTGCAACGGGTGCCAGAGCATCGCCAGCGACGCCCGCGGGTTGGCCGCCAGGTCGTGGCCCTTCGCCGAGTCGCCGTTGGTGTAGAACACCGCGCCGCGGGCGTCGAACCCCTTGAGCAGCACGACGCGGACGGCCGGCACGCCGTCGGCCGACGCGGTCGCCAGCGCCATCGCGTTGGGCTCGTGCATGCCCGACGCCACCGCCTCGTCGAGCCACCGCCCGAACAGCGCGACGGGGTCGTCGCCCGCGTCCTGCTCGTCCAGACCCGTGGCCGCGTACTCCTCGCGCAGCCCCGCCAGCTCGTCGTCGGTCGCCATGGCTCCACCCTAGGTAGCGGCACGGTGTGACGCCGCCCACGTGCGACGTGGCATGGTGACCCCATGACCGAGGTGCACCACGGGCTGGAAGGCGTCGTCGCGTTCGAGACGCAGATCGCCGAGCCCGACAAGGAAGGGTCCGCGCTGCGCTACCGCGGCGTCGACATCGAGCAGCTGGCGGGACGCGTCCCGTTCGAGAAGGTCTGGGGGCTGCTCGTCGACGGGTCCTACGACCCGGGCCTGCCGCCCGCCGAGCCGTTCCCGATCCCGGTGCACTCCGGCGACATCCGCGTGGACGTGCAGAGCGCCATCGCGCTGACGGCACCCGCCTGGGGCCTGCACCAGCTCTACGACATCGACGCCGAGCAGGCCCGCGACGACCTCGCGCGCACCGCCGTCATGGTGCTGTCGTACGTCGCCCAGGCCGCGCGCGGGCTCGGCAGCCCGATGGTGCCGCAGTCGCGCATCGACGAGGCGTCCACCATCACCGAGCGCTTCCTGACGCGCTGGCGCGGCGAGGCCGACCCGGCGCACGTCAAGGCCATCGACGCCTACTGGACCTCGGCCGCCGAGCACGGCATGAACGCCTCGACGTTCACCGCCCGCGTGATCGCCTCCACCGGTGCCGACGTCGCCGCCGCGCTGTCCGGCGCGGTCGGCGCGATGTCGGGGCCGCTGCACGGCGGCGCCCCGTCGCGCGTCCTGCACATGATCGAGGAGGTCGAGCGCACCGGCGACGCCGACGGCTACGTCAAGAACCTCCTCGACGAGGGCCAGCGCCTGATGGGCTTCGGGCACCGCGTCTACCGTGCCGAGGACCCCCGCGCCCGCGTGCTGCGACGCACCGCGAAGGAGCTCGACGCGCCCCGCTACGAGGTCGCGGTCGCGCTCGAGAAGGCGGCGCTGGCCGAGCTGCGCGAGCGTCGTCCCGACCGCGTGCTCGAGACCAACGTCGAGTTCTGGGCGGCCATCGTGCTCGACTTCGCCGAGATCCCGCCGCACATGTTCACCGCGATGTTCACCTGCGCCCGCACCGGCGGGTGGAGCGCGCACATCCTGGAGCAGAAGCGCACCGGCCGCCTGATCCGTCCCTCCGCGATCTACGCCGGCCCGTCCGAGCGGGGTCCGCAGGACGTCGACGGCTGGGACGCCGCCTGGGGGTCAGGCGCCTGACGCCGGCTGGTCGTCGTCGCGGGTGCCGAAGAGCTGGACCGCCTCGACGGCCGCCGCGCCGCCGCCGGTCAGCGCCGCCACCTGGCGACGCGAGCGTCGGCTGAACAGCACCCGGAAGAGCTCGTGGTCGTCACCGTCGAGCACCAGCTCGGGACCGGACGCGTCCCGCACCCCGCCGCGCGTGCGCACCGTCGGACACCCCGGCCGCGACGCGACGAACGTCCAGGCCCGCCCGAGCACCGGCTCCCACTCCGCGGCCACGGGTGGCTCGCCGAGGGCCTCGCGCACGTCGTCGCGGTGCACCACGAGGTCCCAGACCGGCGTCGGGGCGGATGAGGCGACGACCGACGCGGGCACCGCGCCCGCGGCGGCGAGCAACGCGTCCACGACGTCGTCGACGGGCCGGGGCACCCACCGCTCGAGGTGACGGGCGCTCCACGCGGGGCCCGGTGCGCCCTCCATCTCGTCGGCGACGAGGTCGGTCGTGGCGCCGGTGACGTGGGCCAGCACGTCGTGCACGCGCCACCCGGGCGTCGCCGGGACGGGGGTGGCGAGCGTGCCCGCGTCCCACCCCCGGGCGGCGACGGCCCAGCTCGCGACGGCACGGTCGTAGGCTCCGCGCAGCTCCACGTCACCGACCGCCGACCGCTCCCGCACCCCTCGATCGTGCGCGTCCTCTCGTCGTGCGTCCACCCCCGGGCCAGGTGATCATGGCTCGGTGGTCAGGCTGCGCACCGTCTCCCCGAGCGACGTCGGCTGGACGCGGGTCGCCCGCGGCAAGGGCTTCAGCTACCTCGACGAGACCGGCGAGCGGCTGCCGCCGGAGCACGTGGCCCGCTGCAAGGCGCTCGTCATCCCCCCGGCCTGGCAGGAGGTCTGGATCTGCCGGTACGACAACGGGCACATCCAGGCCACGGGCATGGACGACGCCGGTCGCAAGCAGTACCGGTACCACGACCAGTGGCGCGTCCAGCGCGACATGGAGAAGCACGAGCGGGTGCTCACCGTCGCCCGCAACCTCCCCGACGCCCGCAAGATCGTCCGCGAGGACCTCGACCGCCCCGGCATGCCGCGCGAGCGCGCCCTCGCCACGGCCTTCCGCCTGCTCGACATGGGGTTCTTCCGCGTGGGCAACGAGCAGTACGTCACCGACAACGGCTCGTACGGCCTGTCCACGCTGCGCAAGGACCACTGCGTGGTCACCGCCGAGTCGATGAAGTTCTGCTTCGTCGCCAAGTCGGGCAAGCGCCAAGAGATCGAGCTCGTCGACGACGACGCCCGCGACGCCCTGCGCACGATGCGCCGGCGCCGCGGTGGCGGCGAGGAGCTGCTCGCCTACCGCGACGGACGCAAGTGGCGCGACATCGCCTCGGACGACATCAACGAGTACGTCCGCGACGTCATCGGCGCCGAGATGACCGCCAAGGACTTCCGCACCTGGCACGCCACCGTCCTGGCCGCCGTCGCACTCGCGGTGTCGACGTCCGTGGCCCACAGCCGCACCGGCAAGAAGCGCGCGATCTCGCGGGCGATGCAGGAGGTGTCGGGCTACCTCGGCAACACCCCCACGGTCGCCCGGGCGTCGTACGTCGACCCGCGCGTCATCGACCTGTACGAGGGCGGCCGGACCATCGAGCACGTCCTGCCCGACCTCGGCGACGGCAACGCCGTGGGCGAGCCCGCCACCCACGGCGTCGTCGAGCGTGCGGTGCTCGACCTCCTCAGCTGAGCCCTCGCGACCCGGCGCCCGACGGGTCCGGCCGTGCCGTGCGGGCCCGGTTCTGGGACCGTGGTGCGGTGAGCACCTTGGGTCCCGTCCTGTCCGGGTGCACGATCGCCGTCACCGCCCAGCGCCGCGCCGACGAGCTCGCCGGTGCGTTGGAACGTCGCGGCGCGACCGTGCACCACGCGCCGACCCTCGGCGTCGAGTCCGACGTGGACGTGCCCGACCTGCTCGCCCGCACCCGCGAGGTCGTCGACCACCCCGTCGACGTCGTGGTCGTCACGACGGGTGTGGGTCTGCGCGCGTGGATCGAGACGGCCGAGGACGCCGAGCTCGGCCCGTCGCTCCTGGCCGCGCTGGGGCGGACCCGGCTGGTCGCGCGCGGAGCCAAGGCACGCGGTGCGATGCTGTCGGCCGGCCTCGAGCCGGCCTGGGTGGCCGAGTCCGAGACCGCGGCGGAGGTCGCCGAGCGGCTGTGCGCCGAGGGCGTGGACGGACTGCGGATCGCGATCCAGCAGCACGCCGCCGGGGACGACGGCCTCGCTCGGACCTTCACCGCGCGCGGCGCCACCACGATCCCGCTCGTCATCTACCGGTGGGGCCCGCCGCCGGATCCCGAGGCGGTCGACCGGTCGGTGCTGGCCACCGCCCGGGGCGAGCACGCCGCCGTGCTGTTCACGTCGGCGCCCGGCGTGGTGGCCTGGCTCTCGGTGGTCGACCGGCTCGGCGTCGGCGATGCGGTGCGCGAGCACGTGGAGGACGGCTCGACGGTCCTGGCCGCGGTCGGCCCGGTCACCGCCGCGCCCCTGCGCGAGCGCGGGCTCGAGCCGCTCGTGCCCGACCGCTCGCGGATGGGGGCGCTCGTCCGCGCGGTGATTCGCGAGCTGGGCGATCGCCCCGCCGCCGGCCCGACCGCGCCCACCGGACCGGTCGCATGAGCGTCCGCCCGGTCCTGGTCGCGTGCGCCCACGGCACCCGCAACCCCGCCGGCGCAGGTGCCGTCCACGACCTCGTCGGCGCCGTCCGAGCCGCCGCCCCCTCGCTCGACGTGCGCGAGGCGTTCGTCGACGTCCAGCAGCCCGAGGTCGACGACGTCGTCGCGGGCTGCCAGGCACCCGCCGTCGTGGTGCCCCTGCTGCTGGCCGCCGGGTTCCACGTGCACGTCGACATCGCCCGCGCGATCGACGGCCGCGACGCCGTCCGCACCGACCCGCTCGGCTGCGACCCCGCCCTGATGGCGCTGCTCGTCGACCGGCTGCGCGCCGCCGGCTCGCGTCCCGGTGACGCCGTGGTGCTCGCGGCGGCCGGCTCGTCCGACCCGCGGGCCAAGCGCGAGGTGGGCCGGGCCGCGCACCTGCTCGGCACGATGCTCGGCGGCCCGGTGCGCGTGGGCTACGTGGCCAGCGGCGCGCCGACCGTCCCCCAGCAGGTGGCGTCGCTGCGGGCGCAGTGGCCGCAGGCCCGCGTGGCCGTGGCGTCGTACCTGCTCGCCCCCGGCATCTTCTGGAACCGCCTGTTCGAGGCCGGCGCCGACGTCGTGTCCGACCCGCTGCTGCTGCCCGGCACTCCCCCCGACGCCCGCCTCGTCGACCTCGTCCTGCGTCGCCACGCCTCCGGCACCACCGCCCTGACGGCGTCCCACACGTCTCTTCCGTCCGCGATCTGACCCCTCCCCGCCGGAGTTGTCGGTGCGTCATGATGCCGGGGCATCACCAGGCACCGACAACTCCTAGGTGGGGTCGGCGTCGTAGGCGGCGAGGATGGCGTCGGCGGCAGCGGCGGCGGGCAGGGAGCCCTCCAGCACCTGCTCGCGGACGTCGTCGCGCACCCGACGGACCGACGCCGAGCGCCGGAGTCGCTGGTCGAGCTCGTCGCGCACGAGGGCCCAGGTGAACTCGAGCTGCTGCTGGGCGCGCTTGTCGTGGATGCCGCGGACGCCCAGGAACTCGCGGTGGCGGGCCACGCGCTGCCAGACGGTGTCGATGCCGTCGTCGTGCAGCGCCGAGCAGGTGAGCACGGGTGGCACCCACGCCTCCTCGCCGGCGTTGACGAGCCGCAGCGCGCCGGCGAGGTCGCGGGCGGCCGACTCGGCCTCCTGGGCGCGCTCGCCGTCGGCCTTGTTGACGGCGATGACGTCGGCGATCTCGAGGATGCCCTTCTTCATGCCCTGCAGCGCGTCGCCGGTGCGGGCGAGCGTGAGGAAGCAGAAGGTGTCGACCATGCCGGCGACGGTCACCTCGGACTGCCCGACGCCCACCGTCTCGACGAGGACGACGTCGAAGCCGGCCGCCTCGAGCACCAGGATCGACTGGGTGGTGGCCCGCGCGACGCCGCCCAGCGTGCCCGCGGACGGCGACGGACGGACGTACGCGTCGCGGTCGGCCGAGAGCAGCGGCATCCGGGTCTTGTCGCCGAGCACCGACCCGCGCGTGCGGACGCTGGACGGGTCGACGGCGAGCACGCCGACGCGGTGGCCGTCGGCGGTGAGCCGCCCGCCGAGCGTCTCGATGAACGTCGACTTGCCCACGCCGGGCACGCCGGAGATGCCCACCCGCCAGGAGCCGCCGGCGTCCTCGGCGAGCTCGCCGAGGAGCTCGCGCGAGATCGCGCGGTGCTCGGGGCGCGAGGACTCCACCAGCGTGATCGCCCGCGAGACGGCGCCGCGCTGGCCGTCGCGGACGCCCTCGGCGAGCAGCTCGACGTCGATCTCCCGCGCCATCAGTGCGACAGGCTCGCCGACAGGTCGCGGAGCAGGTCGAGCGCGGCGTCGGCGATCACGGTGCCGGGCGGGAAGACCGCCGCGGCACCCATCTCCTTGAGCCTCGGCACGTCGTCGGGCGGGATCACGCCGCCGACGACGACCATCACGTCGGGGCGGCCCGCGTCGGCGAGCGCCTCGCGCAGCGCGGGCACCAGCGTCAGGTGGCCGGCGGCCAGCGACGAGACGCCGACGATGTGCACGTCGGAGTCGACCGCCTGCTGGGCGACCTCCTCGGGCGTGGAGAACAGCGGGCCGACGTCGACGTCGAAGCCCATGTCGGCGAACGCCGAGACGATGACCTTCTGGCCGCGGTCGTGGCCGTCCTGGCCCATCTTGGCCACCAGGATGCGCGGACGGCGGCCCTCGGCCTCCTCGAACGCGTCGGTGGCGTCGACGACGGCCTGGACGTTGCCGGCTCCCCCGGCCTCGCTGCGGTACACCCCCGAGATCGTACGGATGACCGCGCGGTGGCGCCCCCACACCTTCTCCAGGGACTCGGAGATCTCGCCGACGGTGGCCTTGGCGCGCGCGGCGTCGACGGCGAGCGCGAGCAGGTTGCCGTCGAGCGACCCGTCCGTGCGCGAGCCCTGCTCGGCCGAGCGGGTCAGTGCAGCCAGGGTGCGCTCGACCTCACCGGCGTCGCGCTCGGCGCGCAGCCGCTCGAGCTTCTCCCTCTGCGAGCGCAGGACGCTGGCGTTGTCGACGCGCAGCACGTCGAGCTTGTCCTCGTCGGCCAGGCGGTAGCGGTTGACGCCGATGACGGCCTGCTGCCCGGCGTCGATGCGGGCCTGCGTGCGGGCCGCGGCCTCCTCGATGCGCATCTTGGGGATGCCGGCCTCGATCGCCTTGGCCATGCCGCCGGCGTCCTCGACCTCGCGGATGTGCGCCCAGGCGCGCTCGGCGAGGTCGTGGGTGAGCTTCTCGACGTAGTACGAGCCGCCCCACGGGTCGATCGTGCCGGTGGTGCCCGACTCCTGCTGCAGCAGCAGCTGGGTGTTGCGGGCGATGCGGGCCGAGAAGTCGGTCGGCAGCGCGATCGCCTCGTCGAGGGCGTTGGTGTGCAGCGACTGCGTGTGCCCCTGCGTCGCGGCCATCGCCTCGATGCAGGTGCGCTGGACGTTGTTGAACACGTCCTGCGCGGTGAGCGACCACCCGGACGTCTGGCTGTGCGTGCGCAGCGACGTCGACTTGGCGTTCCTCGGGCCGAACTCGCCGACCATGCGCGCCCACAGCGCGCGGGCCGCGCGGAGCTTGGCGACCTCCATGAAGAAGTTCATCCCGATGGCCCAGAAGAAGCTGAGCCGCGGCGCGAACGCGTCCACGTCGAGGCCGACGTCGAGCCCGGCGCGGATGTACTCGACGCCGTCGGCGAGCGTGTAGGCGAGCTCGAGGTCGTTCGTCGCCCCGGCCTCCTGGATGTGGTAGCCCGAGATCGAGATCGAGTTGTACCGGGGCATCTCGGCGGCGGTGAACGCGAAGATGTCGGAGATGACGCGCATCGACGGCGCCGGCGGGTAGATGTAGGTGTTGCGGACCATGAACTCCTTGAGGATGTCGTTCTGGATGGTCCCCGAGAGCTGGGCCGGCTTCACCCCCTGCTCCTCCGCGGCGACGATGTACAGCGCGAGGACGGGCAGCACCGCGCCGTTCATCGTCATCGACACGCTCATCTCCTCGAGCGGGATGCCGTCGAAGAGCTGGCGCGCGTCGTAGATCGAGTCGATGGCCACGCCCGCCATGCCGACGTCGCCCTGCACGCGCGGGTGGTCCGAGTCGTAGCCGCGGTGCGTCGCGAGGTCGAACGCCACCGACAGGCCCTTCTGGCCCGCGGCGAGGTTGCGGCGGTAGAAGGCGTTGGAGTCCTCGGCGGTCGAGAAGCCCGCGTACTGACGGATCGTCCACGGCTGGGTGGTGTACATCGTCGGGTACGGCCCGCGCAGGAACGGCGACAGGCCGGGGTAGGTGTCGAGGGCGTCCAGGCCCTCGAGGTCGGCCGCGGTGTACAGCGGCTTGACGTCGATGCCCTCGGGCGCCGTCCACGGCTCGGCGCCGTCGGTGGCACGCGCGAACGCGTCCGCGTCGCCGGGGCCGTACGGCTCCTCGGGGTCCAGCGGCACGCCGGCGAAGGACTCGGGGACGCTCATGCGGTGACCTCCAGCTGCTCGCGGGCCCTGCCCAGGAAGGCGACGGCGTCGACGCCCACCGCCGCGGAGTCGTCGGTGCCCTCGATCGGCTTGCCGGCCACCACGACCCAGGACGCCCCGGCCTCGCGCAGCGCGGCGACGAGCGCCTCGCCCCACTCGGCGTAGGTGCGGTCGTGCCCGGCAAGGCACGCGACGGGCGGGCGTCCCGCCTCGGTCCAGGCGGCGACCACGTCGTCGGGGCCCTCGGTGGGCCCGGCGGTGACGGTGTCGACGCCGCCCGCGGCGAACAGGTTGGCGGCGAACGTGGCGCGGGCGGTGTGCTGAGCGACGGTGCCCATCGTGGCCAGGAACGCGGGCGTGGACGCGCGGGCGTCGCGCATCTGCTCGAAGGGCTCGGCCCACCGCTCGACGCCGATGCCTCCCGTGGCGTCGGGTGCGCGGTCGGGCAACGTCTCGTGCAGGTTCGGGAACTCGCTGACGCCCGTCAGCGGCCGCGTGCGCGTGGCGACCTCGGCGCGACGGCGCTCGGCGGTCTGCTCGACCCGCCCGAGCAGCGAGCCGTCGGCGAGCGCGGCGAGCACGCCGCCGGCCTCGTCGATGCGGCCGAGCTCGTCCCAGCCGGCCCGGGCGAGACCGTCGGTGAGCTGCTCGACGGCGTAGGAGCCGCCGGCAGGGTCGGTGACGGCCGCGACGTGCGACTCCTCGACGAGCAGCGCCGAGGTGTTGCGGGCGATGCGACGCGAGAACGCGTCGGGGTGCCCGATCGCGGCGTCGAACGGCAGCACGGTGACGGCCGACGCCCCGCCGACGCCGGCGGAGAACGTCGCGACGGTGGTGCGCAGCATGTTGACGTAGGGGTCGTGGCGGCTGGTCATCGCGCGTGAGGTCACCGCGTGCTGGCGCTGCCCGCGCGACGCCTCTCCCGCGCCGGCGAGCTCGGCCACGCGGTGCCAGAGCCGGCGGGCGGCGCGGAGCTTGGCGATCGTCGTGAGCTGCTCGTCGGTGGCGGCGAACCGGAACTCCAGCAGCGCCAGGGCGTCGTCGACGTCGAGGCCGTCGGCCACGAGCAGGCGCAGGTACGCGGCACCCACGGCCGTCGCCCAACCGAGCTCCTGGGCGCTCGAGGCCCCGCGGTCGTGCACGACGGTGGCGTCGACGACCAGCGCAAGCGTGCCGAGGTCGCGGGCCCTGGCGGCGGCGGACGTGACGACGTCGCGCACCGCGTCGGCGTCGGCGTCGCGGCCGTGACGGACGGCCGAACCGATCGGGTCGGCGCCGAGGTTGGTGCCGGGGTGGGGCTCGACCGAGCGGTCGGCGAGCACCGCGGCGAGCGCGTCGGCCGCGGCGAGGGGGTCGTCGGGAGCGTCCAGGACGACGGGCGCGAGGTCGAGGAAGACCCCGTCGAGCAGGGCGTCGAGGCCGTCGAGCGGGACGGCGCCCTCGCCGGCGCGCAGCCACAGGGAGGTGACGCCGTGCTCGAGCTCGTCGAGCACCACCTGGTTGGTGAGCGCGGGGTCGGCGAGCAGGACGCGGACGTCCCACCCCTCCTCGGTGCGCGCGGCGGAGGTGCCCCGGGTGAACGGCGCCTGACCGGGCAGCCCGGTCTGCGGCAGGTCGGCCACCGAGGCGGCGGTGCCGAGCGGCGGGACGTCGACGTCGTCGAGGGTGCGGCGGGTCAGCTTGCCCCAGACGTCGGCGTCGGGGTCGTCGTCCTGCAGACGCCTGGCCTTGCGGAGGACGGCGGCGGCCGCGGCCTCCCACTGCTCCTGCGTGGGTGCGTCGCCGGGCGCGAGCCTCAGCGCCTCGTCCTCGGCGAGCGGGGACTCCACGGGGTCGGGTTCCACCATGGGCGCACGTTACCGACGATTAACGAGGGGACGCGACCCGGTGTGAGTTATCCGACGGGCCCCACGGCGACGTCGGCCGTGGCGACGTCGACGGCCCGCTCGATCTCGTCGAGCCGCGCGCTGAGGTCGGCCGACGGGCGCCGGCTGCGCAGGGGCTCGCGGCGCGCGAGCTCGACCGAGCGGCGGGCGCGCGTCAGGGCGCGGTACGCGTCGCGGCGCAGGGCGTGGCGCTCCGCGGGCTCGGCGGTGGGGCCCCGCTGGGCGTACAGCTCGGCGGCGCGCTCGGCGAACCTCACCTGCGACTCGGTGCGCGACGACGGCGACTGCGAGCGCAGCAGCAGGTCGGCCACCAGCACGAGCGCCACGCCGACGACGGTGTCGAGCACGCGCGCGACGAGCAGGCTGTCGCCCTCCCCCAGCACGTCGAGGAAGACGAACACGATGGGCGTCAGCACCAGCACCAGCACCGGCCAGACGTAGCCGCGTCGCTGCGCCGTGGGCAGCAGGGCCGCCGCGACCACGACGAGCACGAGCAGGCCGCGCACGTCGTCGACGAGCAGCACGGCGACGGCGGTGACCGCGACGCCGGCGACGGTGCCCGCGCCGCGCGACAGGGCGCGGACGAACACGGGCCCGAGGTCGGGGCGCATGACGAACGCGACGGTGAGCGGGATCCAGTAGCCGCCGCCGGTCGCGAGCGTGGCGAGCCAGCCGGCGACCGCCACCGTGACGGCGAGCAGCGCTGCGAACCGGACGCGCTCGCGCACCGGCAGCCCCTGGACGCGTCGCCGCGGGACGACCGAGGCGCCCGTGCGGTCGGGATCCTGGGTGAGGATCGCGACGACGCGCGCCGTCACCGGGTCGGCGGAGTCGACGCCGCGCAGCCGCTCGCGGTTCTCGGCCCGGGCGGCGGCGACGGGCGCGCGTCCACGTCCGGCCAGCAGGTGCGTGCGCACGGCGAGCAGCGAGTCGCGGACCTCGCGCGGCACGGTGGTGCGGCGGACGCGGGCCACGGTGACGAGCTCGCCGAGCTGCACCACCTCGGCGAGGCCGTCGTGGAGGTCGTCGAGGTCGGGGCGGGCGGGCCCGATGACGTCCTGCGCCTGGTTGAGCGCCAGCACCAGCTGGCCCTTGACGCGGTCGCCGTCGGCGCCCTGGTCGTCGCCGGCGGCGAAGCCGATGGCGGCCCAGCCGTAGGCGTGCGCGAGCGACAGGCGCTCGTGCCGGCGCCGCCGGAGCAGCACGGGGACCGCGCTCGTGGCCGCGACGAGCAGGCTGCCCGTCAGCAGCGCGGCCGGCGGCTCCCACCACGGACCGGGCAGGTCGATGCCGCTGCCGATGACGGTGCCGAGCACGACGTGCATGCCGGCGGCGGTGCGCGCGGGCGTCGTCCCCTGCACCGCACCGCCCACCAGGGCGGCGACGGCGAGCGCGGCGACGACCGGCCAGCCGCGTCCGGCCTCGCGCAGGACGAGCAGGCCGAACGTCAGCCCCGCGGTGTGCGCGAGCGCCACGGCGAGGACGCGACGCAGGCGGCTGCGGTGGACGTCGAGGCCGTCCTGGGTGATCGCCCAGAAGCCGCCGAGCGCCGCCACCACGCCGAGCGAGCGCTGGTCGGCGAGAACGCCCGCGGCGAGGGGCAGACCGACGCCGAGGGCCGCGCGGACGGCCGCGCCCGCGGCGGCGCGGCGGTACGGCATCTCGGGCACCGTCCCAGTGTCGCGCGGGTGGGCGGGATCCCCGAGGTCCGCGGGCGCCGGGGCGACGCGATGATGGTCACGTGAAGATCCCCGACGCGCTCCTCCCCGCCGACGGCCGCTTCGGCTCCGGCCCGAGCAAGGTCCGTCCCGAGGCGCTCGCCGCGCTGGCCGCCACCGGCACCGCGCTGATGGGCACCTCGCACCGTCAGGCCCCGGTCAGGAACCTCGTCGGCAGCGTCCGCGAGCGCCTCGGCGCGCTGCTGTCGCTGCCCGAGGGGTACGAGGTCGTGCTCGGCGACGGAGGCTCCACGGCGTTCTGGGACGCGGCCACGTTCGGCCTCGTCCGGCGGCGCAGCCAGCACCTGTCGCACGGCGAGTTCTCGGCCAAGTTCGCCAAGGCCGTGTCGGCGGCGCCGTTCCTGGACGAGCCGGTGGTGGTCACCAGCGAGCCGTGGACGCGTCCGCCGGCCGTCGCCGAGGCCGGCGTCGACCTGTACGCCTGGCCGCACAACGAGACGTCGACCGGGGTGATGGCGCCCGTCACGCGGGTGGCCGGCGCCGACGACGACGCGCTGATGGTCGTCGACGCGACCTCCGGCGCGGGCGGCCTGCCGGTCGACCTCGCCGAGTGCGACGTCTACTACCTGTCTCCGCAGAAGACGTTCGCGTCCGACGCCGGGCTCTGGTTCGCCGTGATGTCGCCGCGCGCGCTCGACCGCGTCGCGGAGCTGAAGGCGTCCGGGCGCTGGACGCCGGCCTTCCTCGACCTGCAGACGGCCGTCGACAACTCCCGCAAGGACCAGACCTACAACACGCCCCCGCTCGCGTCGCTGTTCCTGATGGACCACCAGCTCGGCTGGATGCTCGACCAGGGCGGCCTGGAGTGGGCCGTCGCGCGCACCACCGACTCGTCGTCGCGCCTGTACGACTGGGCCGAGGCGAGCCCGTTCGCCACCCCGTTCGTCCCCGACCCCGCCGAGCGGTCGCTCGTGGTGGGCACCGTCGACCTCGAGGGCGTCGAGGCGTCCGCCGTGGTGTCGGCGCTGCGCGAGAACGGCGTCGTCGACGTCGCCGGCTACCGCGGCCTCGGCCGCAACCAGCTCCGCATCGGCATGTTCCCCGCCGTCGACCCCTCCGACGTCTCCGCCCTCACCACCTGCGTCGACCACGTCGTCGCCGCCCTCACCGCCTGACCGGGCGGCGGATTCCCAGGTATACCTGGGAATCCTCGTCTGACACGGAGAACTTCCCGGGTATCGGGACAGTTCTCCAGGTGGAGTGGGGCGCGTGGGGCAGTCGCGACGAACGGGGCCGGCTGACGCGTCGTCGTCTCACCTGCACCACGGGCACCACTCGGCACGGCAATCTGTCCGAGCACCCGGAAAGTTCCCCATGTCTCGCGCAGATTCCCAGGTATACCTGGGAATCCGTCACCCGGGTCAGGCCGCGGCGTTGACGACGCCGCCGGCGGGGACGAGGCCGGCGGGGACGCCGGTGGCCGCGGCGGGGAGGGTGATGCGCTCCAGCGGCGAGGGGACGCCCTCGGTGCCGATCAGCGCGGACCCGCCCCCGGGCTCGACGGCCAGCGTCTCGCCCTGCGGCTGCGACGGGAGGGTCGCGGCCCAGGTGCGCTCGAGGGTCCTCGCGTCGTAGGCGAACACCCCGATGTAGGTGCGGAGCAGGAAGGTCGAGCCGTTGGGCAGGAACGACCCGTCGGTGACGAGCAGCGGCGCGCGGAAGTCGTCGACGACGGTCATCGGGTTGACGCGGTCGGTGCCGAGGCGCGCGGGCAGGCGGTACAGCGAGCCGCCGAGGAAGCCCTTGGTGACCACCGACAGCCGCCCGGTCACCGGGTCGGCCAGCAGCGCCTCGGCGTCCTCGGCCACGCCGTCGGGGTACGCCACGGGGAAGCGCCGGGGCGTGGCGGTGCGGTCGCCGCGCCGCGGCTGGGTCGTCGAGTAGACGGCGAGGTCGTCGCGGACGCCGTCGTTGTCGCCGACGTCGCCGATCCACAGCGTGCCGTCGCCGTCGACGGCCAGCGCCTCGACGTCCTCGAAGCCCTCGCCGCGCAGGCGGGTGGTGCCGACGACGTCGCCCGTCGCGATCTCGACGACGAACACGACCGGGTCGTTGCCGGAGTCGTTCATCGTGTAGGCCAGCCGCGGGTCACGGGTGCTGACCACCAGGCCGCTGGACTCGCCCACGCGGCGGTCGCGGACCACCGAGACGCGCTCGTGCTCGGCGACGGCACCGGTGGAGTCGTCACCACCGGAGACGTAACCACCGTCGTCGTCGGCGCGGGCGCGACCGGTGAGCGAGGCCACCACCACCACGACCAGCAGCGCGACGAGCAGGCCGGGGATGATCAGGCGCCGGTAGCGCGGGTTCACGACAGCTCGGCGAAGCGGGCGCGCAGCTCGGCGACGGCCTGCTCGTCGCCGCTCACCGACAGCCCGTCGGCGGGCACGCGTCCCCACACCCACGCGAGCAGGTCGCCGGCCGACCCGGCCACCTCGGCGTCGACGTCGCCCTCGGTGCCGGGCTCGGTGAGGACCGCCGCGGTGTCGACGCGCACCGTCCACGAGCGACCCTCGGCGGTGAGCCGGACGGAGGCGTCGACGGGGTGCTGCGGCACGATCCCGGACTCGGCCCACGAGCCGCCGACGAACAGCGCCAGGAACTCGTCAACGCCGTCGAGCGCGACGTCGACGTCGACGTCCGTGGCGCAGTCGCGGCCGGTGGCGGCGCAGCGGGCGAGCTCGGCGTCGATGCGGTGCACGACGGTCTCGTGCGCCATCCGGCGGAACCAGAAGCCGTGGGTCTGGTCGTCGGGCGCCCACGTCCAGCCGGTGGCCGACGGGTCGGACGCCGCGAGCTGCGTGACGAGCTCGGCCGCGGCCAGGCGCAGGTCGGTGACCGGGTCGGGGTCGGCCGACGGGATGCCGTCGTCGCCGAGGTCGGGCTCCACGCCGTGGCGGACGGCGAGCACCTTGTGCCGGTAGACGCCGGCGACGTGGCGCACCAACGTGTCGACGGTCCACCCCGGGCAGCTGGGGACGGGCGCGTCGAGCAGCCCGTCGGCGGTGTCGGCGAGCCGCGCGGACTCGGCGGTGACGACGGCGAGGTAGCGGTCCCAGGCAAGGCGGTCGGTGTCCATCACCTCAAGGATGCCAGTTCCTCCTGGCGCTCGCGCTCGGCGACCACCTCGCGCGTCGCGACGTCCCAGCCCGGACGCGAACCGAGGTGCGGGCGCACCACCAGGCCCTGGCGGTGCACGAAGATCGCGGTGGCGACCAGGATGCCGACCAGCGTGATGCCGCCGCCGCCGACCAGCGTCCAGCGGGCGCCGAACGTCTCGCCGAGCCAGCCGATGAACGGCGCGCCCAGCGGGGTGCCGCCGAGGAAGATCATCAGGTACAGCGACGCGACGCGTCCGCGCATCTGCGGGGTCGTGGAGAGCTGGATGGTGGCGTTGGCCGAGGTGACCATCGTCAGCGCCGTGAGACCGAGCAGCGGCAGGATGATCGCGAACGTCGTGTACGTGGGCATCAGACCGGCCAGGACCTCGACGACGGCGAACACCACGCCGGCACCGACCACGAGCCGCAGCCGTGGACGGACGCGTCGCGCGGCGAGCAGCGCGCCGGCGAGCGAGCCGATCGCCATGATCGAGCCGAGCAGCCCGTAGGCGCCGGCGCCCTTGTCGAACACCTCGGTGGCCATCAGGGCGCTGGTCATCTGGAAGTTCATGCCGAACGTGCCGACGAAGAACACCGTGGCGAGCAGCAGCATCAGGTCGGGGCGCGAGCGGACGTACCGGACGCCCTCGCGGATCGCGCCGCGGCCGCGGGCCACCGGGTCGGACGGGTGCAGCCGGCGGGGGTCGAGCGCCACCAGCGAGCCCAGCACGGCGAGGTAGCTGAACGCGTTGATCAGGATCACCCAGCCGGTGGCCCCCGGGCCCGACCCGAGCGCCGCGATGAGCAGGCC
Source organism: Solicola agrisoli (assembly GCF_049059935.1). Taxonomy (NCBI): domain Bacteria; kingdom Bacillati; phylum Actinomycetota; class Actinomycetes; order Propionibacteriales; family Nocardioidaceae; genus Solicola; species Solicola agrisoli. Next base: position 21,189 of record NZ_JBMGQR010000061.1, read on the forward strand.
GGCCACCGCGGGGCCGAGCATTCGGCCCGAGTTGAACGACGCCGAGTTCAGGCCGACGGCGTTGGCGAGGTCGTCCTTGCCCACCATCTCGACGACGAACGACTGCCGCGCGGGGGCGTCGAACGCCGTGGCGGTGCCGAACGTGAACGCGAGCACGTAGACGTGCCACACCTCGACCGTCCCGGTGATCGCCAGGACGCCCAGCAGGGCGGCGGGCAGGCCCATCGCGAACTGGGTGAGCATCAGGATCCGGCGCTTGGGGAAGCGGTCGGCGACCACGCCCGCGACGGGCGAGAACAGCAGGGCCGGCAGCAGCTGCAGGCCGGTGGTGATGCCGAGCGCGGTGCCGCTGCCCGTCAGGGCGAGGACGAGCCAGTCCTGGGCGACGCGCTGCATCCAGGTGCCGGTGTTGGACACCAGCGACCCGGCGGCGTAGACGCGGTAGTTGCGGATCGACAGGGCCCGGAACATCGGGCTCACACGACCGCCAGCCTCTCCATGACCGCGGCCGAGCGGCGGAGCAGGTCGCGCTCGGCGGGGTCGAGCGACGTCAGCTGCTGCGCGAGCCAGCCGTCGCGGCGCGAGCGCTCCTCGGCGAGGACGTCGAGACCCTTGTCGGCGATCGAGACGACCACCTGACGTCCGTCGGTCGGGTGCGGCTCGCGCAGCACCAGCCCCTCGTCGACGAGGTGGTTCAGGGTGCGGGTCATGGACGGCGGCTGGACGCGCTCGAGCGCCGCCATCGCACCGGGCGTCTGCGGGCCCTGCGTGCGCAGCGTGCCGAGCACGGCGATCTGCGTCGGGGTCAGGTCGGAGCGCCGCTCCTGGCGAAGACGACGGTTGAGCCGCGCCACCGACTGGGCGAGCTTCTGGGCGTCGGAGGGCATGTCCTTAGCCTAGGTCATGACCTAGGCTAAGTGCAACTTGCAACCTTCTGGTCCCGCCACGAGTCCGCGAGATACGGGTTCTGCACCACCGCGCGCGCTGCGGTGGTGCAGAACCCGTATCTCGGCGGCTCTGGGGCCGCCGCCGTCAGGAGAGCAGGCGGGAGATCGGGTCGATGGCGAAGTAGGCGACGAAGAGCACCGACACCAGCCACATCAGCGGGTGGACGTCGGCGCTCTTGCCGCGCACCACCTTGAGCAGCACGTACGCGATGAAGCCGGCGCCGATGCCCGCGCTGATCGAGTAGGTGAACGGCATCAGGACGATGGTGAGGAACGCCGGCAGGGCGATCTCGACGTCGTCCCACGGGATGTGCGCGGCCTGCATCATCATCAGGAACCCGACGAGCACGAGCGCGGGGACGGCGGCCTCGTTCGGGATGTGGCTGACGATCGGCGTGAACACCGTCGCGAGCAGGAACAGCACGCCCGTGACGACGCTCGCCAGCCCGGTGCGGGCACCGTCGCCCACGCCGGACGCGGACTCGATGTACGAGGTGTTGCTCGAGACGCCGGCCGCGCCACCCGCGATCGCGGCGACCGAGTCGACGATCAGGATCTGCTGGGTGCGCGGGGGCGTGCCGTCCTCGTCGTTCAGCCCGGCCTCCGCGCCGATCGCCGTCATCGTGCCCATGGTGTCGAAGAAGTCGGCCAGCAGGAGCGTGAAGACGAGCAGCACGACGGTCACCACGCCGACCCGCTCGAAGGAGCCAATCAGGTTGAACTCGCCCAGCAGCGAGAAGTCGGGCAGGTCGACGACGGTGGTCGGCCACGACGGCACGTTGAGGTTCCAGCCGGTGGGGTTGACGACCTCGCCGTTGACGACGGTCGGCCCGACGTCGGCGATCGTCTCGACGACCACGGCGGCGACCGTGGTGATGGCGATGCTGATCAGGATCGCGCCGCGGACGCCCCGCCCGTAGAGCGCGATCATCAGCAGCAGGCCGAGGGAGAACACGACGACCGGCCAGCCCTGCAGGGTGCCGCCGATGCCGAGCCCGAGCGGCGAGCCGCCGTTGCCCGTCATCCGCACGAAGCCGGCGTCGACCAGGCCGATCAGGGTGATGAACAGCCCGATGCCCACGGCGATCGCGGTCTTGAGCTCACGCGGCACCGCCTCGAAGACCGCCTTGCGGAACCCGGTGAGCACCAGCAGCAGGATCACGACGCCCTCGATCACCACCAGGCCCATCGCGTCGGCCCAGGTCATCTGGCTGGCCACCGAGAACGCGACGAACGCGTTCAGTCCGAGCCCGGTCGCCAGCGCGAGCGGGAAGTTCGCGACCAGGCCCATCGTGATGGTGAGCAGGCCCGCGACCAGCGCCGTGCAGGCCGCGATCGTGACGAACCCGCCGCCCGGGGTGGAGCCGCCGCCCAGGTAGTTGCCGTCCACGTCGGGCGCGTTGGACAGGATGATGGGGTTCAGCACGATGATGTACGCCATCGTCAGGAACGTGACGACGCCGCCACGCACCTCGCGCGCGATCGTCGACCCGCGGGCGCTGACGTCGAAGTACCGGTCCAGTGCGCCCGCCGGCGCTGTCTTCGTGCTCATCGGATGGGCTCCTCCATCGCTCTGCGTGCTCCGCGGGCACTCGCTGCGCTCGCGACCACTCCGCGTGCTCCGCTCGTCGGAGCTCATGCGGCGCAGTGTGGCAGAGGCTCGTTCTCCGACGGGCAGTAGCCTGGGCGGGTGACACGGTCGAGACGAGAAGTTCACGGCGAGGACGCGCAGGAGCCGCCTCGCGAGCCCAGCGTCCGCGAGCGCGAGCGCATGGAGCGCGCCGCTCGCCGTCACCAGCTCGGGCGCCCGGAGGTCACCGAGCTCGAGGTCGGCGACCGCACCTACCGCGTCGCCGAGGTCGAGCCGCTGGACGTCGACGGCGTGCGCACGATGGTCGTCGGCGCCGGACTCTGGCTCGTCGCGGGCATCGCCCTGCTGCCGTTCCTCGGCACCCTGCAGGACAACGGCCGCGTCTGGTGGCTCTGGACCTGCCTGGCCGGCTTCGGCCTCGGCACGATCGGCATCGAGTACTGCCGCCGGCGTCGCCGCGCGCTCGACCACCACCCCGAGCGCCGACGCTCCGACACGAGCCCGCTCGGCCCCGCCGGCCTCTAGCCGACACGACGACGGCCCCGCCGCTCCGAGGAGCGACGGGGCCGTCGTGCGTGGTGCGTCAGATCCGCTCGGACGTCTCGGACTGGCTGGCGAGCGTCCCCTCGACGCGGGCGAGCAGGTGCGCCTCGACCTGGCGGAGCTCGGCGATGCGGGCCTGCAGGCTCGCCTCCTCGTCGCGGGCGTGCGACACGACGCCGTCGGCGACGCGCTGCGACTCCTGCAGCACCGCCAGCTCGTAGCGACGGAGGTCGTCGGTGAGCTCGCCGTGGTCGCGCTGGCCGTCGAGCACCGAGGCCGGGTCGGCGGCGTGACGCGGGGCGGTCCGCTCCGGCACCTGCTTCTCCAGCTCGCGCAGCTCGGCGTCCACCCGGTCGAACAGCGCCGACGCCTGCGCCCGCAGGCGGCCGACGGCCTCGACCGCGTCGTGCACGGCCTCCTGGGCCGCCTCGGCCCGCAGCGCCGCCGACTGCTCGGCGCGCGTCAGGACGTCCACCGCGGCGACGGCCTGGCGCTCCTGCTGCTCGGCCGCGTCGACGGTCGCCTCGGAGCGGTGGGCCGGCCTGGCCGACACGTCGACGGTCTCGCCGTCGGCGGCGGTCTCGTCGGTGACCGGACGGTCCTCGCCCGACTCGAGCACGGGCTCGTCGCCCGCGCCGTCGTCGTCGAGCTTGCGGACGGTGGTGCGCAGCGGCACCTCACGGATGAGGAGCACCGCGACCAGGCTGATCAGCGCCACCGCGGCGGCGATCAGGAAGATCCGGCCGGTCGCGTCGCCGTAGGCGGTGCGGGTCAGGTCGCGGATCGGGGCGGGCATCGCGCTCAGGTCGAGCGACCCGGCGCCACCGCCGGCGTCGGCCTGGGCCGAGGAGATGCCGAGGTCGGACAGGCCGGTGGCCATCTTGTCGCTGACCCGCGAGGCCAGCACCGCGCCGAGCACCGAGACGCCCACCGCACCGCCAAGGCTGCGGAAGAACGCGACGGCACCGCTGGCGGCACCGACCTGGGTGACGTCGACCGTGTTCTGGACGGCGAGCACCAGGTTCTGCATCAGCATGCCCATGCCGACGCCCATGGCGACCATGAAGATCGACAGGTGCCAGATGGGGGTGGTGTGGTCGATCGTGCCGAGCATCCCGAGTCCGGCGACGAGCAGGATCGAGCCGCCCACGAGGAACCGCTTCCACCTGCCGGTGCGGGTGATGATCTGGCCGGCGGTGACGGTGCCGACGAGCGAGCCGACCATCAGCGGGATGGTGAGCAGGCCCGCCTCGGTGGGCGAGTAGCCGCGGGCGATCTGGAAGTACTGGCCGAGGAAGACCGAGCCACCGAACATCGCGATGCCGACGGCGACGCTGGCGATGATCGCCAGGGCCGTGGTGCGGTCCTTGACGACGGTGAGCGGGACGAGCGGCTCGGGGTGCTTGCTCTCCACGACGATCGCCAGGCCGACGGCCACGACGGTGCCGCCGAGGAACGCGGCGGTCTGCCAGGACATCCACGCGAAGTCGTTGCCGGCGAAGGAGACCCACAGCAGGGGCAGGCTCGCGCCGGCCGAGATCAGCAGGGCGCCGAGGTAGTCGATCTTCACCTTGCGCTTGATCGTCTCGACGTGGAGGAACTTCTGCAGGACGCCGAGGCTCATCACGGCCAGCGGGACGCAGACGAAGAAGCACCAGCGCCAGCCCAGGGCCGGGGTGTCGACGATGACGCCGCCGATGAGCGGGCCGCTGACGGTCGCCAGCGCCATCACGGCACCCATGTACCCGCTGTAGCGGCCGCGGACGCGGGGCGGGATGACCGAGCCGATGATCGACTGCGCGAGGGCCGTCAGGCCGCCCATGCCGAGGCCCTGGACGACGCGCGCGCCGAGCAGCTCGGGCACGTTGCGCGAGAAGCCGG